>NZ_JBVJMN010000044.1:0-71626 GCF_055584185.1 Streptomyces sp. NPDC104202
GAACCCCCCCCCCCCCCCCCCCCCCCCCCCCCCCCCCCCAACCCCCCCCCCCCCTCCCCCCCCCCCCCCCCCCCCCCCCCCCCCCCCCCCCCCCCCCCCCCCCCCCCCCCCCCCCCCCCCCCCCCCGGGACCGGTCAGCCCACCCGGGTGAGCTTCTTGTCGAAGCCGGGCTCCACGAGGTCGGCCTGGAGCGCGACCGGGGAGCTGACCTTGCCGGCGCCGGTGCCGATGGACACCTGGCCGACGATGTCGCCCGCCTTGCCGGAGTGCGGGACGGCCTTGCCGCCGTCGCCGAGCTCCAGCTTCACCTTGAGGCCCGGCCAGCCGATCGCCTTGAGCTCCTTGGTCGCCACGACCGGGGTCCGGCCGCCGAGGCCGTCGTCGACGTAGCCGAGGACCTGCCCCTTCTTGACGACGGCGGCGGAGGTGACGTCCTTCTGGGCCTGCTGGATCAGCTTGAGGCTGTTGTCGATGGCGAGCTGCAGCTTGTCGCTGAGCTGCTTGGCGTCCTTCGCCCCCATGACGATGCCGAGGATGCGGCGGTTCTGGCCGTCCACGACGGTGTTCGCCGACCAGAGCAGGTTGCCGCCGGCGGGGGTGGACGAGCCGGTCTTGATGCCGCTGACGCCCGGCTCGAGGAGGATGTTGTTGTTGTTCTCGATCCGGCCGGCGATGCCGTCGACCGTCACGTTCGGCATGTTCACGATCTCGCGGAACACGTCGAACTGCATGACCGCCTTCGCCAGCCTCAGCTGGTCCTGCGGGGTCGAGACGGTGCTGTCGAGGAGACCGGACGGGTCGGTGTACGTGGACTGGGTCATGCCCAGCTCCTTGGCGGCGGCGTTCATCTTGGCGACGAACGCGGCCTCCGAGCCGGCGTCCCAGCGGGCGAGCAGCCGGGCCACGTTGTTCGCGGAGGGGATCATGAGGAGCTCCAGGAGCTCCCTCTCCGTGTAGGTCTGGCCCTCCTGGACGTGCGCGGTCGACTCGTGCGCGGCCTTCGCCTGGTCGGCGGCCTTCTTGTCGACCGTGATCTCGGGACCGCCCGCCTTCCCCTTGATCGGGTGGTCGCGGAGGATGACGTACGCCGTCATCGTCTTGGTGACGCTCGCGATCGGGGCCGGCTTCTGAGGTCCGTACAGGCCCATGGAGCCGACGCCCTCGACCTCGACGGCGCCCTGGCCCTCGTTCGGCCACGGCATGGCCAGCGGGCCGCCCGCGAAGGAGTAGGTGGGCGCGGCGGAGAGGGTCAGGGCGGGCGCCGGCAGCGGGCGGACCATCTGCACGATCGCAAAGACGATCAGGACCAGCAGGACCAGCGGGGTCCAGATCCGCAGCCGTCGCACGGTCGTCCGCAGGGCGTTCGGCGGCGGGGGCGGCGTGTTGGTCAGCTCGGCGAGCAGGTCCAGCGGGGGCAGCGGGGGCAGCGGCTGCTGCCGGGTCCGCTCCGGCTCGGCGACGGCGGCCGGCGGCACGGGGGCCGCCTTCCGCTCGGGCCCGGCGGGCGCCGACGGCGTCGCGGGGGTCTTCGGCGCGGTGGGCGCGGGCGCCGCGGCGGCCTCCGCCGCCTTGCGCTCGGCGGGGATGTCGGGGCGCAGCGGCAGGAACGTGCTGGTGCGCTCGCTGTCGGGGTTCCCGGTCAGCGAGGACGGCAGCTTCAGCGCGGTGGTCGGCTGGTCCACGACGGGCGGCCGGACCATCTTGAACATGGCCGTCGGCTGGTCGACGGGGCTCTCGTCGGCCTCGTCCGCGGCGGGCTCGGCGGCCGGCTCGGCGTCGTCGGTGGGCTCGGCGTCGGCGGACGGCTCGTCCGATCCCGGGCCGGCGGCGGGCTTCCCGGCCGGCTCGGCGTCGGCGGACGGCTTGCGCGCGGCGAACCAGGACGTGACCTTGTCCCCGGCGGGGGCCCCGGCGGGAGCGGCGTCCGCGGCGGCCCGGTCCTCGACGGGCTCCTCGTCGCCCTCGTCGCCGGTCTCGGGCTCGCCCTCGTCGTCGGCGGGCTCGTCCGCGTCACCGGATTCGTCGTCGTCCTCGGGCTCCGCCTCGGCCTCGTCGTCCTCGGGCGCGTCGTCCGGCTCGTCGTCCTCGGGCGCGTCCACGGAGGCGGGCGCGGCCGTGGAGGCCCCGGGCGCGTCGGGGGAGGCGTCCGCGGCTCCGGACGCGGCCACGGCGGTCTCAGGGGCGTCCTGGGGCGTCCCGGGCGCCTCCGCGACGGCCTCGGGGGCGTCCTCGTCGGCCCCGGCCGCCTCAGGGGCCTCGTCGGTCGCGTCGGTCCCGTCGGCCTCGTCGGCCTCGTCGGCCTCGTCGGCCTTCTGAGTCTCCCGGATCTCCCGGGTCTCCTGGGTCCCCTGGGTCCCCTGGGTCTCCCCCGTCCCGTCGCCCGCGGCGGACCCGCCGCCGCGCGGCTCGTCCGCGGTCGCGACCCAGGCCGCCACGGCGGCCTTCAGGCGCGCGCTCTCCGGCTCGGGGTCGGCGGCCGTCTCCGCCGCGCCCCCGGCGTCCGCGTCCGCCGCGTCGTCCGCCGCCGGCTTCGGGGCGTCGTCCTCCGGCGTGCGGGGGGCGAGGTTCTTGAAGACGGCGGTCGGCTGATCGACCTCGACCCGCGGGGCGGGCGCCGACGATGACGGGGGCTCTGACTCGCGGAGGACGGAAAGCCGCGGATCCCGGCCACCGCCCGGGGCCACCGTCTCCTGCGACGACCCCTGCTGCTCCGCCTTGTCGGGGGACTCGCCCGCCACCGTGCCTCCTCCATGCGTCATACGTACGTCCGAACCGTCTACCAGTGTCCTGTGTGAACCCCTTGGCTCCCGTGCTAGACGAGAACGACATACCTACTGGTTCCCGGATGAACCACCCAGGCACTCTCGACAGATGAATGTGAGAGGGGTCACCCTGTCATTCATCCACGCGGGGAGGCATGGATGGGCAGGAGCCGCAGAACCATTCCGGAAGAGCTTCTGCTGCTCGCTCTGGACCCGACCACGGGTACCACAGCGCAGCCGCAGTCGCTCGACCTCGGTCTGGCCGGAGCACAGCTAGTGGAGCTGGCGCTGGCAGGCCGGATAGCCCCTGACGGGGATCGTATCGCCGTGGTGATGCCACGGCCGACCGGAGATCCGACACTGGACTCCGCGCTGGAGCTGTTGCGCAGGCGCGGCAGCCCGGTTCGGGCCGTCCACTGGATCGGCGGACCCCGACTGGGGCTCCGTCAGACGTATCTCTCGCATCTGGAGCGATGCGGCATGGTGCATGCCGTGGAGACCCAGATGTGCGGGGTGTTGCCGACGACTCGCTACCAGGCGACGGACACGGCGATCAGTCGGGAGATCCGTTCCCGGCTGGACAGTGCGATCCGCACCGGCGTACCGCCGGACCCGCGGACCGCGGCGCTCGCCGCACTGGCCCACGCGGTCGGTCTCGGCAAGCACCTCTACCCCGGCAACGAAGGCAGGTCGTCGCGGTCCCGGCTGCGCGACCTGATCCGGCACGACCCGATGGGCGGCCTCGTGGCACACGCCGTGATGGACGTCCAGAACGGTGCCGCGGCGCAACCGCGCCGCGCTCCGGCCGCGGGTGTGCCGGCGCAGCCGCGGGGCAGCATGGCCCGCGCGGCGGTGCACTGACACCACCGCACGAGGAGCACCAGGAACCCCACCGGGAGCCGCACAGCTGTGCGGGGCGGTCTGGACGGCCGCCCCGCACATGTGCGTTGTCGGGTTTTACCGGCGCACACCGCGCCCAGGTGGCAGTCTGCCAAGCGTCAGATACGCACAGCTACGCAGCAGACCCCAGCCGGAGGTGCAGTTTCCGTGGCGTCCAACGTCAACCCCACCGTCAGGCGACGCCGATTGGGCCAGGAGCTGCGCAAGCTCCGCGAGGCGAAGAACATGACGGCCGAACAGGTCGCCGAGCGCCTCCTCGTCTCCCAGTCCAAGATCAGCCGGCTGGAGAACGGCCGCCGCTCCATCAGCCAGCGCGACGTGCGCGATCTGTGCGGGGTGTACGAGGTCGAGGACGAGCGCATGGTCGACTCGCTCATGCAGATGGCCAAGGACTCCCGCCAGCAGGGCTGGTGGCACGCCTTCGGCGACATCCCGTACAGCGTCTACATCGGCCTGGAGACGGACGCGGAGAGCCTGCGGATGTACGAGCCGCAGATCATCCCCGGACTCCTGCAGACGCACGCGTACGCGGAGGCGGTGATCTCCGGCGCGCTGCCCGAGTCGGCCCCGGCGGACATCGAGAAGCGGGTCACGGTCCGCACCCGCCGCCAGGAGCGGATCCGGGACGAGGAGCGCCCGCTGCGGCTGTGGGCGGTGATCGACGAGGGCGCGCTGCACCGGATCGTCGGCAGCAGGCAGCTGATGGTGCAGCAGCTGGAGCACCTGATCGAGCAGTCGCACCTCCCGCACGTGACGGTGCAGGTGATCCCGTTCGAGATGGGCGCGCACCCGGGGATCAGCGGACAGTACTCGATCCTGGAGTTCCCCGACACCTCGGACTCCAGCGTCGTCTACATCGAGGGCGTGACGAGCGACCTGTACCTGGAGAAGGCGCCCGACGTGAGCAAGTACAGCGTCATGTACGAGCACCTCAGGGCGCAGGCGCTGAACGTGGACCAGACCCGCGAGTTCATCGCGAAGATGGCCAAGAAGCACGCACAGGGCTGACACCGGAGCGAGCGGGGCGTGCACCGTACACCCCGTGATCGCTCCCACGGAAGTCCAGTTGGAATATGCCACCCGGTCGTGTGAACGCCGGTCCCGTCCGACGGGACCGGCGAGTAGCGTCGATCACGTCGGCGAGAACGTCGGCGCGACACTCACTGGCAGAAACCGGAGTTGAGCATGGCGATCATCCAGGGTGCGACGGACGCGTGGACCAAGTCCTCCTACTCGGGCGGGAACGGCGCCTGCGTCGAAGTGAAGTCCCCGGTCGTCGCGGCGATCGCGGTGCGGGACTCCAAGGCCCCCGAGGGCCCGTCCATCAACTTCGGACCGGGTTCGTGGAACGCGTTCGTCGGCGAGGTGAGCGCCGGGGCGCTCTGAGCCCCCGATGCGCGTGAGCAGTCCTCGGCAGTACACGAAGAGCCCTCTCGTCCGGTCCGCCGTCCTGGCCGAGGGGGCTCGGCCGTTTTTCCGGCACCTCCGGGCTCAGCGGAGTGCGTCGACGTAGCGGTCGGTGCCGGGGACCGTGGGGATGAAGGGGGCGACGAGTTCGACGCGGGCGGTGTCGCCGCCGAGGGCGGCGAGGTCGGCGAAGTGGTCCGGCCAGCAGGTGCGGGGGTCCTCTTCGAGGAACCAGAGCAGGGTGAGGCGGGTGTCGACGCCCTCGACCTGCTTGACGTAGGTCATGCGGTCGCCGGGCAGCGGGGTCGGCCGGAAGAGGGTGACCATGGCCGCGGGCGAACCGGCGAGCCGGCGCGGGAGCTCGCGGGTGCGGAGGCGGTCGAGGAGGGCGGCACGGGCCTCGGGGCCGTCGGTGTCGAGGACCTGGAGGATCAGCCCCGCGTAGGGGTGGTCGAGGGCGTGGAAGTCGCGGGGGCCGGCGGCGCCGTCGCGGTAGACCGTCGCCGCGTGGTCCTGGAACGACGTGAAGACGTGGGTGCGGGCCTGGTGGACTCGCCCGTCGTGGTTGAGCCGCTTATTGATGCCGACGGTCCACTTCATGTGGTCGTCGTAGCGGCCGTCGGTGATCCAGTAGGTGGAGAGGTAGCAGCCGGCGGTGACGGGCTGGGCGACGGCGGACTTCTCGGGGACGCGCAGTTCCTGGAGGTCGCGGGTGGCGACCCAGCGGCGGCCGGCGTACATCCAGGGCATGGCCATGGCGCCGGCGTAGTAGTGGTCGTCCTCGTACCAGCGGTTGTAGGCGTACTCCTGGCCCGGGTGCGGTTCGACCATGGTGATCAGTGCGTGGCCGGGCCGGACGCCGTACGGTCCGACGGACGCCAGTTCCGCGTACGTCTCGCTGCGGGTCTCCTCGCTCACTCTCGTGCCCCTTCCCAAGTCGGTGACGGACACCTACTCTGACGGACCGTCAGATGCTTGGCCAGGGTCGAGGAGGGTCCGGATGCTGCTCCAGGGGAAGACGGTCGTGGTGTCGGGGGTCGGCGCCGGACTCGGCCACCGGATCGCCGAGACGGTGGTGCGGGACGGCGGCAACGCGGTGCTGGGCGCGCGCACCGAGGCCAATCTGGCCACGTCGGCCGCCGGCATCGACCCGGACGGGGGCCGCACGGCGTACCGGGTCACGGACATCACCGACGAGGAGCAGTGCGCGGCGCTGGCGGCGCTGGCCGTCGAGCGGTTCGGCGGGATCGACGCGGTCGTCCACGTCGCCGCCTGGGACTCCTACTTCGGCGGCCTGGAGGACGCGGACTTCGCGACCTGGCAGGGGGTGCTCGACGTCAACCTGCTCGGCACGCTGCGGATGACCCGGGCGTGCCTGCCGGCCCTGAAGGCGGGCGGCGGTTCGGTGGTCCTGATCGGGACGCAGTCGGCGGTGGCGGCGCCCACACAGGTCCGGCAGGCGGCGTACGCGGCCTCCAAGGGGGCGCTGACCTCGGCGATGTACTCGCTCGCGCACGAGCTGGGTCCGCACCGGATCAGGGTCAACACCGTGCTGCCGGGGTGGATGTGGGGGCCGCCGGTGCAGGCGTACGTACAGTTCGCGGCGCACACCGAGGGGGTGCCGGAGGAGGAGGTCCTCGGCCGGCTCACCGAGCGGATGGCGCTGCCGGAGCTGGCGACGGACGGGGACGTGGCGGAGGCGGCGGCCTTCCTCGCCTCGGACCGGGCGCGCGCGATCACGGGACAGTCGCTGCTGGTCAACGCGGGGGAGCTGATGCGCTGACCGTCGGCCGGCCGCCACACGTCATTCACATCCCTGAACGAGGGTCAGCTAGGAGAACGATTTTACCTTCCCTTGACCTTCCCTCACATTGTCCCTGCCTCCCAACTCCCCACACGATGAACCGCGTTCACATGACGGACCGGATCTCATGGAGGGGGCGCAGTGAACAGTCTCGACTGGGCCGTGCTCATCGGCTACTTCGGCGTGATGGTCGCGATCGGCGTCTGGTCGCACCGGCGCGTGGACACGGTCGCCGACTTCTTCACCGCCGGCGGCCGGATGCCCTGGTGGCTCTCCGGCATCTCCCACCACATGTCGGGCTACAGCGCGGTGATGTTCACCGGGTACGCGGGGATCGCCTACACCTACGGCGTCACCTCCTACGTCACCTGGTCCTTCCCCATCGCGATCGGCATCGCCGTCGGCGCCCACCTCTTCGCGCCCCGCCTCAACCGGCTGCGCTCCCGGCTGGCGGTCGCCTCCCCGCTGGAGTACCTCAAGGACCGCTACGACCTGCCGACCCAGCAGGCCCTGGCCTGGTCGGGCGTCCTGCTGAAGATCGTCGACGTCGGCGCCAAGTGGGCCGCCATCGCCACCCTGCTCTCCGTCTTCACCGGCATCTCCCTCAACCAGGGCATCCTCATCACCGGCGTCGTCACCGGCGTGTACTGCACGGTCGGCGGGCTGTGGGCCGACGCCCTGACCGAACTCGGCCAGTTCGTCATCCAGCTCCTCGCCGGTGTCGCGATGCTCGTGGCCGTCCTCGGCGAGCTGGGCGGGTTCAGCGCGCTGTGGACGGTGTGGGACCGGCCGGAGCTCCAGGGTCACACCGCGCCCACGGCCGGTCCGTACACGCTGACGTTCCTCCTCGCGTACCTCTTCATCAAGACCTTCGAGTACAGCGGCGGCATGTGGAACCAGGCCCAGCGCTACATGGCCACCCCGTCCGCCCGCGAGGCCACCCGCTCCGGCCGGCTCTCCGCGGTGCTCTGGTTCGTCTGGCCGCTCGTCCTCTTCTTCCCCATGTGGTGCGCGCCGCTGCTCGTCGACCCGCAGAAGCCCGACGGCTCCGACGCCTACGCCCTGATGACCGAGCAGCTGCTGCCGCACGGCCTCCTCGGGCTGGTCGTCGTCGGCTTCTTCTCGCACACCATGGCCATGTGCTCCTCCGACGCCAACGCCATCGCGGCCGTCTTCACCCGGGACATCGCCCCCGTCCTCAGCAAGGCGGCGCGCGGCTGGGGGCAGCGGGCCGGGCTGCTGGCCGCGCGCTGGTCGACGATCGCCTTCCTCGGGCTGTCGATGGCGGTGGCCACCCAGGTCAACTCCCCCACCTTCAAGGACATCATCACCGTCGTCATCAAGTGGGTGGCCGGTCTGATGGGGCCGATCGCCATCCCCTTCATGCTCGGCCTGCTGCGGACCTTCCGGAAGTCGGGCCCCACGGCGGCCCTCGTCTCCTGGGCGGCCGGCCTCTTCGCCTTCTGGCTCACCAACTACGGCCTGGACGGCGTCGAGCTCCAGATCCAGATCGTCTCCCCGCTGGCGACCTCGCTGGTGCTGTACGTCCTGATCGGTCTGGTGAAGCCGGAGGACACCCCCGAGCGGGACGCCCTGCTGGACCGGATCGGGTCGGACGGGGACGGGAGCGCCGCCGTCCCCGCGCAGGCCGGCGAGCGGACCGATCAGCCCCTGGGGTAGCGGGCCAGCCAGCCCGGGGAGGACTCGGCGGCGGAGTGGAGGGCGGCGCCCTGCGTCATCTCCATCGAGAAGTCGTCGGCCAGTTCCAGCACCGTCGCACGGCCCTCCAGTTCGGCCAGCCAGGCCGGCGGGAGGGCCGTCTCGCCGTGCAGGGCCCCGAGCAGCGCGCCGGTGAGCGCCCCGGTCGCCGCGGAGGGCCCGTCGTGGTTCACCGCCAGCCGCAGCCCGTGCCGTACGTCCTCGCCGACCAGGGCGCAGTAGACGGCCGCCGCCAGCTGCCCCTCGGCCCGGTCCTCGGCGGCCCCGAGGGCGGCGACCCGGTCCGCGTCCGGGGCGCCCTCCCGCACGGCCGCGAGGGCGCGCCCCAGGGCCTCGGTGACGGGCTCGTGGCCGGAACGGGCGGCGAGCTGCTCCCGGGCGCGGGCGACGGCCGCCTCGACGGTGCCGCCGCGGGCGAGGCCGTGGACGACGACGGCGAAGGCGCCCGCCGCGAGGGTGGCCGCGGGGGCGCCGTGCGTCTGGGCGGCGCACTCGACGGCGAGCTGGCAGACGAGCTGCGGCTCCCAGCCGACGAGCAGGCCGAAGGGGGCCGAGCGGACGAGGGCGCCGGAGTCGGCCGCCCCGGGGTTCTTGGGGCTGCCGAGGGTGCCGAGCCGCTCGTCGCCGAAGCCGGTGAGGCAGGACCGGGGCGGGTTGCGGCGGGTGTAGAGCCACTCCTCGCACGCGAGCCAGCCGTTGTCCTTGCGTCGCTCGTCGGGGCCCCAGTCGCGCTGGGTGGCGGCCCATCGCAGATGGGCCCGGTGGACGTCGGTGGGCGGGTGCCAGGCGCCGGTGTCGCGGCGGACCTGGGCGCGGACGAGGCCGTCCACGGTGAAGAGGGTCATCTGGGTGGCGGCGGTGACGGCGCCCCGGCGGCCGAACGCGGGCACCGGATCGCCGAGTCCGTCAGGTCCGTGGGCCTCGCGCAGCTCCGCGAGCGACCGTCCGTCCGCCCCGGCGCCCAGCGCGTCGCCGAGCGCCCCGCCCAGCAGACAGCCCCGCACCCGCGACCGGAAGTCCTGCTGCTCGGCACGGCCCCACACGGCTGCGGCTGTCGTGGCCACGACGTGCCCTCCCCCGGTCGGCGGTTCGCTGACGGTTCCCTCGCCGCACTGTAATCGACCGGGTACGCCCGGCCAGGGGGCGGAACGTTATGTGATCCGACTCCCTTCAGACCGGTTTTGACCGCAGTTCACCCAGGGTTCGAGCGCGCCTCGAACGACCGGCCGCATGCACCCCGTGACACAGGCAAGGACCGCACCGGCTGGTCGAACGCGGCGCTGCCGACCGCCCTCGGCGTCCCCGGGCAGACGGTCATGGCCGACTGCCTCGCCGGCCGATCCCCGCCCCGTCTCGTGCCGGCTCTCCCCTACTCCTGCACCAGCGGCAGGAGTTCGGGCAGGTGGCCGTCGGAGGCGATCGCCGTGCGGCGCCGCTCCTCGGGGACCTCGCCGTAGAGCGTCGTACGGGGCCGGGCCGGCCGGCCGGCCGCCTCCGCGATCGCCTCCAGGTCGCGGATCGAGCGGTAGGAGCCGTAACTCGACCCGGCCATCCGGGAGATCGTCTCCTCCATGAGGGTGCCGCCGAGGTCGTTGGCGCCCGAGCGGAGCATCTCGGCGGCGCCCTCGGTGCCGAGCTTCACCCAGCTGGTCTGGATGTTCGGGATGTGCGGGTGGAGGAGGAGGCGGGCCATCGCGATGACCGCGCGGTTGTCGCGGGCGGTCGGGCCCGGGCGGGCGATGCCGGCGAGGTAGACCGGCGCGTTCGTGTGGATGAAGGGGAGCGTCACGAACTCGGTGAAGCCGCCCGTCTCCTGCTGGATGCGCGAGAGGGTGCGGAAGTGGCCGAGCCAGTGCCGGGGCTGGTCCACGTGCCCGTACATCATGGTCGAGGAGGACCGGATGCCCAGCTCATGGGCGGTGGTGACGACCTCGATCCAGGTGGCGGTGGGCAGCTTGCCCTTGGTGAGGACCCAGCGGACCTCGTCGTCGAGGATCTCGGCGGCCGTGCCCGGGATGGAGTCGAGTCCGGCCTCCTTGGCGGCGGTGAGCCACTCGCGGATGGACAGGCCGGTGCGGGTGGCGCCGTTGACGACCTCCATCGGCGAGAAGGCGTGCACGTGCAGGTCGGGGACGCGCTTCTTCACCGCCCGCGCGATGTCGAAGTAGGCGGTGCCCGGCAGGTCGGGGTGGATGCCGCCCTGCATGCAGACCTCGACCGCGCCGACGTCCCACGCCTGCTCGGCGCGGTCGGCGACCTGGTCGAGGGAGAGGGTGTACGCGTCGGCGTCGGTGCGACGCTGCGCGAAGGCGCAGAAGCGGCAGCCGGTGTAGCAGACGTTGGTGAAGTTGATGTTCCGCGTGACGATGTACGTCACCTCGTCGCCGACGGCGGAGCGGCGGACGTCGTCCGCGATCCGGGTGAGCGCGTCGAGCGCGGGCCCGTCCGCGTGCAGCAGGGCGAGCGCCTGCGCGTCGGTGAGCCGCGTCGGGTCGTCGGCGGCGACGGAGAGCGCCTCGCGGACGTCGGCGTCGACCCGCTCCGGGACCATGCCGGGCGCGGCGGCCTCGCGCAGCGACTCCCAGTCGCCGTAGACCTCGTCGAAGTCGTCGCGGCGGTCGTGCGTGCGGCCCGTGGTGTCGATGGTGCGGTGGAGATCGGTGCGGCCGGCGGCGGTGAACGCCTCGTCGGGCTCCTGCCAGGGCAGGCCGCGCACGGGCGCGTCGGGGTCGGCGAGGCCGGTCTCGGGGTCGGCGAGGGCCCGCACGTGCGGCAGGAGCCGGGGGTCGAGCCAGGGCTCGCCGCGGGTGACGAACTCGGGGTAGACGCAGAGGCGTTCGCGCAGCTCGAAGCCGGCGGCGGCGGACCGGGAGGCCAGCTCCTCGATCCGGGGCCAGGGCCGCTCGGGGTTGACGTGGTCGATGGTGAGGGGCGAGACGCCGCCCCAGTCGTCGATGCCGGCGGCGATCAGCCGCTCGTACTCGGAGTCGACCAGGTTGGGCGGCGCCTGGAGGCAGGCGGAGGGCCCCATGATGAGGCGGGCGACGGCGACGGTGGCGACGAGGTCGTCCAGCTCGGCGTCGGGCATCCCGCGCATCGCCGTGTCGGGCTTGGCGCGGAAGTTCTGGATGATCAACTCCTGCACCGAGTGGTAGGCCCGCGCCACCCGCCGCAGCGCGAACAGGGACTCGGCCCGCTCCTCCAGGGTCTCGCCGATGCCGAGGAGCAGCCCCGAGGTGAAGGGGACGGAGGAACGGCCGGCGTCCTCCAGGACCCGCAGCCGCACCGCCGGCTCCTTGTCGGGGGAGCCGTAGTGGGGGCCGCCGGGCTCCGACCACAGGCGGGTCGCGGTGGTCTCCAGCATCATCCCCATGGACGGCGCGACCGGCTTGAGGCGCTGGAAGTCGGTCCAGGAGAGCACCCCGGGGTTGAGGTGGGGCAGCAGCCCCGTCTCCTCCAGGATGCGGATCGCCATCGCCCGGACGTACGCGATGGTGTCGTCGTACCCGTGCGCGTCGAGCCACTCGCGGGCCTCGGGCCAGCGGTCCTCGGGCTTGTCGCCGAGGGTGATCAGGGCTTCCTTGCAGCCGAGCGCGGCACCGCGGCGCGCGATGTCGAGGACCTCGTCCGGGGACATGAACATCCCGTGCCCGTCCCGGCGGAGCTTGCCGGGGACGGTCACGAAGGTGCAGTAGTGGCACTTGTCCCGGCAGAGCCGGGTGAGCGGTATGAACACGCTCTTCGAGTACGTGATGACCCCCGGCCGGCCCGCGGCCTCCAGGCCCGCGTCGCGGACCCGGCCCGCGGACGCCACCAGATCCGTCAGGTCCTCGCCGCGCGCCCGCAGCAGCACCGCCGCCTCGGCGACGTCGAGCGCGACCCCGTCCCTGGCCCGCCGGAGGGCGCGTCGCATGGCGTTCTCGGTGGGCCGGGCCCCCTGGTGATCAGTCATGAACCGAGCATACGAGCGGGTGGGGCGGGGAGTGTTCGAGTCTCCGCAGGAAGGTCTCCCCGCCCGCGCTCACAGGTAGCGCGCGTAGGCGTCCAGGACGCCCAGGACCTCGGTCTCGTCGCCCGGCGGGAGCTGGAGAACGACCTCCTCGCAGCCGAGCTCCGCGTAGTGCGCGAGCTTGCCGGGGCTGGGGAGGACGGCGTACGGGACGAGCTGGAGGGACTTGGGGTCGCGGCCGGCCCGCTCCCAGACCTCGCGCAGGACGGGCAGGGACTCGCCGAGGCCGTGGCCGCCGATCGGCATCCAGCCGTCGGTCTGCGCGGCGATCCGGTCGAAGAGCCGGGGGCCGGCGGCGCCGCCGAGGAGGATCCGGGGGGCGCCGCCCGCGGGCTTGGGCCAGGCGTGCGAGGCCCGCACCGAGTCGCCGGTCCCGCCCGTGTACGCCGTGGGTTCGGGGGCCCACAGGGCGCGCATCAGCTCCAGCCGGTCGCTGCTGAGGGCGCGGCGGGTGGACCACTCGACGCCGTGGTCGGCGGCCTCCTCCCGGTTCCAGCCGTAGCCGACGCCGAGGGTGAGACGGCCGCCGGAGAGGTGGTCGAGGGTGGCGATCTGCTTGGCGAGCGCGATGGGGTCGTGCTGGGCGAGCAGGGTGACGCCGGTGCCGAGTCCGAGCCGTTCGGTGACGGCGGCGGCCTGGCCGAGGGCGACGAAGGGGTCGAGGGTGCGGCCGTACTCCCGGGGCAGTTCCCCGCCGGCCGGCCAGGGCGTGGTCCGCTCGACGGGGATGTGGGTGTGCTCGGGAAGGTAGAGCCCGGCGAACCCGCGCTCTTCGAGCTCGCGCGCCAGCCGTACCGGGGTGATGGTCTCGTCGGTCAGGAAGATCGTGGTCGAGATCCGCATAGGGGCACGGTAGGGCGTGGGGGCGCGATTTCCGAGAGGCGGGACGGACGGACCGTCAGGAGCGCGCCGGGCCCGGGACACGCCGCCCGGCCGCCGCACCGCCGGGCCGCCCGGCCGGCGGTGCGCCCCGGACCCGGCGCGGTGGCGGCGGCGTGTGACGCGGGCTCCGCCGTGCGTGGTGCCGGGGTCCCGAAAACCGCCTGCGCCGCCCCCGGCCTCCCCCTACCGTGGCCGGGTGCTGAAGCGAATCGAGACGTACTACGACGCCGTCCCCCGTTCCTCCGCGCGCGCCGAGGAGTTCGGGCCGCTGACCCTCTTCGTCCAGGAGGGCCGGGGCTGGCCGTACTACGCGCGCCCGGCCCTCGGACACGAGGGCGCGGTGGACGTGGAGGCGGTGGAGGCCGTACGGGCGCGCCAGCGGGAGCTGGGGGCGCCCGAGGCGTTCGAGTGGGTGGCGGAGACGACGCCGGGGCTGCGGGCGGCCGTGGAGGCGAGCGGGCTCACCGTCCACGAGCATCCGCTGATGGTCCTGGAGGGCGGCGGGCTCGCGGTGCCGGAGCCGGACGGCGTGACCGTGCGGATGGTGGGCGCGGACGACCCCGCGCTGGAGACGGCCGTCGCCGCCCCGTTCGCCGCCTTCGGCATGGACCCGCCGCCGGGTACGGCGGAGCGGGTCGCGGAGCGGATCGACGCGGGACTGACCCGGCTCGCCGCGGCCCTCGACGGCGACCGGGCCCTCTCGGCCGGCCAGCACCAGCCGGTCGGGGCGGTGTCGGAGGTCGTGGGCGTCGGTACCGTGCCCGCGGCCCGGCGGAGGGGCCTCGGTCTGGCGGTGACGGCGGCCCTGGCCGCGGACGCCCGGGCCCGGGGGGTGGAGCTGGTGTTCCTGTCGGCCTCGGACGCGGACGTGGCCCGGCTGTACGGCCGGCTGGGCTTCCGGACGGTCGCGACGGCCCTCATCGCCGAGCCTGAGGAGGCGTAACCGCAGGTCAGGCGCGGTCCGAAAAATTCCTCGGAAAAAGTTCGCGCGAGCTGTCACATCGTCCCCGTCCGCTCCGTCAGTGCAGTGAAAGCGAAGAACGCGAGACGCTGAGGAGCGATCACCATGGCGCTGCACGAGCCCAAGGCCCGCATGACGAACCCCGCCTACGTCCTTCCCGACGCCGCGCCGGCGATCATGAACCTGGTGAAGGCCGCCCGCCAGGGAGGCGTGGAGGAGTCGACGCTGGAGCTCGTGCACCTGCGGGCCAGCCAGATCAACAACTGCGGCTTCTGCGTCGACTTCGGCGCGAAGAGCGCCAGGAAGGCGGGCGTGAGCGACGAGAAGCTGTTCGCCGTCGCCGCCTGGCGCGAGGCGCCGTTCTTCTCCGACGAGGAGCGCGCGGCCCTCGCGCTGGCCGAGGCCGCGACCCGGCTCGCGGACGCCACGGACGCGGTGCCGGACGACGTCTGGGACGCGGCCGCCGACCACTACGACGAGAAGCAGCTCGCCTCGATCGTCCTGATGGTCGGCATCACCAACCTCTTCAACCGTCTGAACGTCACCGTCCGGCAGCCCGCGGGCGTGGCGGTGTAGCCGGCGCGCCCCCGCGCGCCGGCCGCACCATCAGCACGTCGACCGGGTCCTCGGACGCGAGGGCGAAGCCCTCCCGTTCGTAGAACCGGCGGGCGGCGCTGCCCTGCAGGACCACGAGGCTGACGGGCTCCTCCGTCCCGTCCGCCCGGTCGAGCAGGGTGCGCAGCACCGCCGTCCCGAGGCCGCGTCCCTGGGCCCCGGGGGCCAGGTAGAAGTGCTCCAGGTACAGCCCCTCGCCGCTCTCGTACGGGCGCACGGTCACGCACCCGGCGAAGGCGCCGTCCACCTCGACGACCGAGGTGTGCTCGGGCGAGAAGCCGTCCCGGAACCGCTGCCGCACCCGGTGCTCGTCGTAGCGGCCGAGCCGCTCCAGATCCTCCCGCATCACCTCCGCCCGCAGTTCGGCGATGACCTCCACGTCCGCCGTCCGGACCGGGCGGAGCGACCAGTTCGTTTCCCCGTACATGCACGCATCCTAAGGAGCTCCCCATGACCGCTCGCATCCCGAACCCCGCCGTCGTCCTGTCCGATGTCGGCCCCGCGATCTTCCAGCTGATCAAGGCCGTCCAGTCCGGCAGCGACGTGCCCTCCAGCACGCTGGACCTGATCCACCTGCGGGCCAGCCAGATCAACAACTGCGGGTTCTGCGTGGTCGGCGGGGCGCAGAAGGCGCAGAAGGACGGCGAGACCGCCGAGCGGCTGCACGCCGTGGCGGCCTGGCGGGAGGCCCCCTACTTCACCGACGCGGAGCGGGCGGCGCTGGACCTCGCCGAGCACGCGACGCGGCTGGCGGACCGTCCGGACGCCGTGCCGGACGCGGTGTGGGAGGAGGCCGCGCGCCACTACAACGAGCAGCAGCTCGCCCAGATCGTGGCGTGGCTCGGGGTCACGAACCTCTTCAACCGGCTCAACGCGACGACCCGCCAGCCGGCCGGCCAGTCCTGGTAGCCGGCGGAGGCGGTGGGCGGAGGCGGTGGGCGGAGGCAGTAACCGGACCGGGGGCGTCCGCGTTGGTGCGGGCATGAAGAGGATCCTCACCGCAGCAGCCCTGACCTGTCTCGCCGCGGCCGGCGGCATCGGCGCCGCCGGCACCGCCACGGCCGACACCGGAGGCATGAACCTGCCGTCCGTCGTGCCGCTGAGCGGCGTCCTGACCCCCAAGGCGAAGCCGGCCGGCGCCCCCGACCTGCCGCCGGCCAACGCGGCGGTGGAGCGGCTGCTGCCCGGCCACCACTGAGCGGCACCGCGGGAACACGAAGGTGGCGGGACCCCCCACGGGCCCGCCACCTTCGCGTTTCGGGGGACGCGTCCGCGTCCGCGTCGTCAGTCGGCGACGACCAGCGACGGGGTCTCCTTCGTCAGGACCTCGCCCCGGAAGAACGCCGGGCTCCTGCGCTGCATGACCAGCATGACCACCACGCCGAGGAGCAGCAGGCCGACGCCGATCACGAAGACCGAGCCGACGCCGAGGACGGCGGAGCCGGAGCCGTAGGCCGGGTCCCACATGTCGTAGAGCGTCTTGCCGAAGACGGCGGTCAGCATGAGGCCGCCGAGGGCCGGCAGGACGCCCTTGAAGGCGAGGTCGCGGGCGGAGCGGAACAGCTCGCCGCGGAAGTACCAGACGCAGGCGAAGGCCGTCAGGGCGTAGTAGAAGCAGATCATCAGGCCGAGCGCGTAGATGGTGTCGACCAGGACGTGCTCGCTGACCAGGGTCATCACGGTGTAGAAGGCGCCGGTGGCGACGCCCGCGACGACCGTGGCCTTGCCGGGGGTCTTGAAGACCGGGTGGACCGTGGTGAAGGACTTCGGCAGCGCCTCGTACGTGGACATCGCGAGGACCGTGCGGGCGACCGGGATGAAGGTCGTCTGGAGGCTCGCGGCCGCCGAGGCGAGGACGGCGACGAAGAGCAGGATGCCGAGGCCGGGGCCCATGACGGGGCCGGCGAGGGCGGCGAAGACGTTGTCGGAGGTCTCCGGGTTCGCCAGGCCGAGGCCCTGGTCGCCGGAGCCGACGACCATCTGGGCGGCGACGCCGGTGGCGAGGTAGGAGCCGACCAGGACGACCATCGCGATGAGCGCGGCCCGGCCGGGGGTCTTCGCGCTGCCGGTGGTCTCCTCGTTGGTCGCCATGCAGGCGTCCCAGCCCCAGTACATGAAGATCGAGAGCGAGAGTCCGGCGGTGAAGGCCGCGAAGGACTGCACCGCGAAGGGGTTCATCCAGGACCAGGAGAAGTCGACCGAGGTCTCGAAGGAGCCGGCCTTCGACAGGGCCATCCCGACGAAGACGGCGAGGACGACGAGCTGGAGGCCGACGAGGGTGTACTGGAGGCCCTTGGTGGCGGTCATGCCGCGGTAGCTGATCGCGGTGGCGACGGCGATGAGCGCCAGACAGGTGAGGATGTGGACGGCCTTGTGGTCGTCCAGGGCCGCGACGGACGGCGACCCGCTGACCTCGCCCGCGAGGAGCCAGAAGTACGAGGTGGCGACGCCCGCCAGGTTGGACAGCACGATGATCGTCGCGATCACCAGGCCCCAGCCGCACATCCAGCCGATCCTCGGCCCGAAGGCCTTCACGGTCCAGGTGAAGGAGGTACCGCAGTCCGGCATGACCTTGTTGAGCTCCCGGTACGCGAAGGCGACCAGCAGCATCGGGAGGAAGCCCGCCAGGAAGACGGCCGGCATCTGCAGGCCGACCTCGCCGGCGGTGGAGCCGAGCGTGGACGTCAGGCAGTAGACGGGCGCGACGGTCGAGATGCCGATGACGGCGCTGCCGAGGAGGCCGACGGAGTTCCCCCCGAGGCCCTTGGTGCGTACACCGGGGGCGCCGTCGGGGGCGCCCGGTCCCCTCACCGTGTCTCCGGCCTGCGGCCGCACGTCCACCTGAGTCATGAACTCGACGTTAAATGCTGCGGTTTCCACATCCGGAGGATCGGACTCCGCTCACTTGATCGATCACCGCCTTGCATTACGGGGGTGGAACCGGAGGCTCACCAATGATTGAAAGATCGACCAACCGGAACGACCGATCAACCGACAGGTCCGGTGGCGAGTGTCCGATATGCGGGAACCGCAGCCGCGCCCCAATTGTCCGATTCGAAAATTTCCCGAGAAACTTTCCGGACGTCCGCGCCCCGGCGCGGTCCGCGGCCGTCACCCGGGCCAGACCACCGCCTGCAGCTCGCTGTAGGCGTGCAGCGCGTACGAGCCCACGTCCCGCCCCACACCGCTCTTCTTGAAGCCGCCGAACGGCGCCTCCATGTTCCGGCCGATGGTGTTCACGCCCACCCCGCCGGCCCGCAGCCGGGCCGCCACCCGGAAGGCACGGGCCACGTCCCCCGACCAGACGTAGTCGATCAGGCCGTAGTCGCTGTCGTTGGCCAGCGCGACGCCCTCCTCCTCGTCGTCGAAGGGGACCACCACGACGACCGGGCCGAAGATCTCCTCCCGCACCACCCGCATCTCGTTGGTGCAGTCGGCGAGGAGCGTCGGGGCCACGTAGAAACCCTTCGCGAAGTCCGGACGCTCACCGCCCGCGACCACCCGGGCCCCCTCCTTCCGCCCCAGCTCGACGTACGCCTCCACCCGGTCGCGGTGGGCCGCCGAGATCACCGGGCCGACCACCGTCCCCTTCTCCCTCGGGTCCCCCACCTTCATGAAGGCCAGATAGCCGGTCAGCTTCTCGATCAGCCGCTCGTAGACCCCGCGCTGGGCCAGCACCCGGGTCGGGGCGGTGCAGATCTGCCCGCTGTAGAAGGCGAAGGTCGTCCCGATCCCCGTCACCGCCGCGTCCAGGTCCGCGTCGTCGAAGACCAGCGCGGCACCCTTCCCGCCCAGCTCCATCAGCTGCCGCTTCAGCGCACGGCCGCACACCTCACCGATCGCCTGCCCCACGGCCGTGGAGCCGGTGAACGAGACCATGTCGACGTCCGGGGAGTCCACCGCCGCCTCGCCGACCTCCCGCGCCGAGCCCGTGACGACGTTCACCACCCCCGCCGGGACCCCCGCCTCCTCCAGCGCCCGCGTCATCGCGTACACCGAGAGCGGGTCCTGCGGGGCCGGCTTCACCAGGACCGTGTTCCCCATCGCCAGCGCCGGGGCGATCTTGCCCGCCGGGTTGGCCCACGGGTTGTTGTACGAGGTGATGCAGGTGACCACGCCGACCGGGCGCCGGACGGCCACCGCCCCGAACACCCCGGCCCGTCCCATCGGCCCGGCCTCGTTGATCTGCGGCGGCAGCGCCTGCTCGACCGGCTCCATCGCCCCCCGCGCGTACCGCCGGAAGCGGGAGGCGCCGACCGCGACCTGCATCCCGCGGGCCGTGCCCGTGGTGGCGCCGGTCTCGGCACGGGCCAGCAGCGTGTGCGCCTCGGCGTCGCGGGCCATCAGGTCCGCCGCCCGGTCCAGGATCGCCGCCCGCTCCTCCGGCCGGGTGCGCGACCAGGACCCGAACGCCTCCCGGGCCGCGGCCGCCGCCTCGTGCACCTGGGCCCGGGACGCCTCCGGCGCGAGGCCGACGACCTCCTCCGTGGCCGGGTCGATCACCTCGTAGTACCCACCGGCCGGCTCCACCCACTCGCCGCCGACGAAGAGCCTCTCCGTGCGCGTCATCGCGTCGCCACCGTCCTCGTGTCACGGCCGGAGCGCAGCACCTTCCCCGGGACCGCGCCGGTCACCTCGTCGTCCCGCACCGTCTCCACGCCGTTGACCCGCACCGACACGATCCCCACCGCGCGCGAGTCCAGCCGCGGACTGTCCCCCGGCAGGTCGTGCACGAGGGTCGCCGGGCCCGCGTCGATCCGCTCCGGGTCGAACAGGACCAGGTCCGCGTGGAAGCCCTCCTCGATCCGGCCGCGCTCGCGCAGCCCGAAGAGACGCGCCGGATCGTCACTGAGCATCCGCACCGCGCGCTCCAGCGGGACCAGCTTCCGGCCGCGCAGGCAGTCGCCCAGGAAACGGGTCGTGTAAGGGGCGCCGCACATCCGGTCCAGGTGCGCGCCCGCGTCCGAACCGCCCAGCAGGACGTCCTCGTGGTCCCACGTCTCCCGGCGCAGCGCCCAGGAGGCCGGGTCGTTGTCACGGGGCATCGGCCACAGCACGGTCCTCAGGTCGTCGTTGGCGCAGATCTCCACGAGGCACTGGAAGGCGTCCTGGCCGCGCTCGGCGGCGATGTCCCGCACCACCCGGCCGGTCAGGCCCCGGTTCTCCCGGCTGTACGTGTCGCCGACGACGTACCGGCCGAAGTCCGCCAGCCGCCGGAACACCCCCGCCTCCTTCGACCCGGCGCGCCGCAGCATCTCCGCCCGCACCTCGGGGTCACGGAGCCTCGCGATCCGCTCCGGGACCGGCAGGGCCAGCACCTCGCCCCAGCCGGGGATGAGGTTGAGCGCGCAGAAGGTGCCGAGGGACATGTTCATCGGGGTGAGGATCGGCATCGTGAGGGCCACGATCCGCCCGCCCGACTTCCGGGCCCGTTCGGAGGCGGTCAGCTGGCGCGGGACCCGCTCGGGGACGGCCGCGTCGATGGTGAGGACGTTCCAGTTGAGGGGCCGGCCCGCGGCGGCGGTCATCTCCACGAAGAGGTCGATCTCGGCGTCGGAGAACTGGTCGAGGCAGCCCGCCAGGATGGCCTCCAGCTGGGTGCCCTCGTGCTCGCCGACCGCCCGCGACAGCGCGATCAGCTCCTCGGGCCCCGCGTGCCGGGACGCCACCGGAGCGCCGTCGCCGTCCGAGTGCGTCGAGGACTGCGTGGTGGACAGCCCCCAGGCCCCCGCCTCCATCGCCTCCTTCAGGAGTGCGACCATCCGGTCCAGCTGCTCCGGCGACGGCTGCCCGCCCACCGCGTCCGCCCCCATCACGTACCGGCGCAGGGCGCAGTGACCGACCATGAAACCCGCGTTGACCGCGATCCGGCCCTCCAGCGCGTCCAGGTACTCCGCGAAGGACGACCAGCTCCAGTCGACGCCCTCCTCCAGGGCCGCCAGCGCCATGCCCTCCACCTTCGACATCATGCGGCGGGTGTAGTCGGCGTCCTCCGGCCGGTCCGGATGCAGCGGCGCGAGCGTGAAGCCGCAGTTGCCGCCGGCGACCGTGGTCACGCCGTGGTTCATCGACGGCGTCGCGTACGGGTCCCAGAACAGCTGGGCGTCGTAGTGCGTGTGCGGATCCACGAAACCGGGGGCCAGGACGAGACCCGTCGCGTCCTCGGACGTCCGCGCCTCCTCCCCCACCGCGCCCGGCTCCGCGACGACGGCGATCCGTCCGTCCCGGATCCCCACGTCGGCCGTGAAGGCGGGGGCGCCGGTGCCGTCCACGACGGTGGCGCCCTTGATCAGATGGTCGAGCATCACGGTCCCTCTCTGTCCGTACTGTCCGGCTGCCCGGCTGTCCGTCCGCCCGGCCGTCCGCCTGCCCGGCTGCCCGGCCGTCCGGCCGTCCCTGGACGCGGGTGTGCCCCGGACCGGGGCCGCCGCGGAACGGCCTCCGGCCGGGGCCTACGGGGCGGTGGTCCGGGAAGACACCCCCCGCGCTCATCTCCTGCGAACCCGCGGTGCCGGCTCGTCCTGGGCGGAACGGCCGGTCCGGGCCGGGGCCCGGGTCAGTCGCCGGCGGACTGGCGGAAGCGGGTGGTGCGGTGGACGGGGTCGGTGTCGATCTTGGGGATGACGTGTTCGCCGATGAGGCGGATGGAGGTCATCGTGTCCTCGTAGGAGACGCCGATGGGGAGGCCGAAGGAGAGCTGGTCGGCACCGGCCTGTTCCCAGCGCTTGCACTGGGCGAGGACCTCGGAGGGGTCGCCGCAGATCATGAGCTCCTCCTGGATGAGGAGTTCGATGATCTCGGCGGAGTACTCGGGGAGGAGCTCGGGCCACTCGGGGACGCCTTCGGGCCGGGGGAAGGTGTCGTGGTAGCGGAAGAGCAGGGACTGGAGGTAGTTGAGGCCGCCGCCGACGGCGATCTCGACGGCCTTGTCGTGGGTCTCGGCACAGATGGCGGTGGAGGTGACCATGACGTTGTCGTTGACGAAGTCGCCGACGGCCTTGGCCTCCTTGATGGCCGTCTTGTACGAGTCGAGGACCCACTCCATGTCGGAGACCTTCTGCACGCTGAAGCCGAGGACGCCGAGGCCCTTCTTGCCGGCCATGGCGTAGGAGGGCGGGGAGCCGGCGGCGTACCACATGGCGGGGTGGGACTTGCCGTACGGCTTGGGGAGCACCTTGCGGGGCGGGAGCGACCAGTGCTTGCCCTGGAAGCCGACGTACTCGTCCTGGAGCCACATCTTGGGGAACTCGGCGATGGTCTCCTCCCACAGCTCCTTGGTGTGGTTCATGTCGGTGATGCCCGGCATGAACCCGAGGATCTCGTGGGAGCCCGCGCCGCGGCCGGAGCCGAACTCGAAGCGGCCGCCGGAGAGGTGGTCGAGCATGGCGACCTTCTCGGCGACCTTGACCGGGTGGTTGACCGGGGCGAGGGGGTTGAAGATGCCGGAGCCGAGGTGGATGCGCTCGGTGGCGTGGGCGAGGTAGCCGAGGTAGACGTCGTTGGCGGAGAGGTGGGAGTACTCCTCCAGGAAGTGGTGCTCGGAGGCCCAGGCGTACTTGAACCCGGACTTGTCCGCCTGGATGACGTACTCGGTCTCCTCCATGAGCGCCTTGTGCTCGGCTTCGGGATCGGTCTCGGCGCGCTTGCCGACGTATCCCTGTACGAAGATCCCGAATTCCAAGGGGGTTCACCGTCCTCATTGTTTCTGACGATCCGTCAGATCTGTGATGTGCCCGACTGTCGCACCGCGGGGTGGACGCGTCAATACCTGACGACTCGTCAGCTAGCTGTGGTCAGAACAGGCTCACGCCCGCGAGCCAGCCGCCGTCGATCACGAACGGCTGCCCGGTGATGTACGCCGACTCCTCACCCGTGAGGAAGAGCGCCAGGGCCGCGACCTCCTCCGGGCGCCCGATCCGTCCGAGCGGCACGAGCGTGCGGTAGAGCGCGGCCGTGGCCGCCGGGTCCACGCCCTCCGGGTTGCTCATCGCGGTGTCGATCGCCCCCGGGCAGACCGCGTTCACCCGGATGTTCCGTGCGGCCAGCTCCAGGGCGGCGACCCGGGTGAGGCCGAGGACGGCGTGCTTGGAGGCCGCGTACGCCCCGACGCCGGCCATGCCGGTCAGCCCGGTGTACGAGGCGGTGTTGACGATGGTCCCGCCGCCGGCCGCCGCGATCTCCGGCGCGACGGTGCGGATGCCGAGGAAGCAGCCGGTCTGGTTGACCGACACGATCGCCTGGAACTCCTCCAGCGGGGTGGAGAGCAGTTCGTTGAAGCGGAGGATGCCGGCGTTGTTCACCAGTCCGTCGATCTTCCCGAACCGTCCCGTGGCGACGGCGACCGCAGCCGTCCACTCCTCCTCCCGGGTCACGTCCAGATGGACGTAGGCCGCCCGGTCCTCGCCCAGCTCCTTGGCGAGCGCCTCGCCGGCGTCGTCGAGGACGTCGCCGAGGACGACCCGCGCCCCCTCCGCGGCGAAGAGCCGGGCCTCCTGCTCGCCCTGTCCGCGCGCCGCGCCGGTGACGAGGACGACCCGCCCGTCGAGCTTGCCCATGCCTGCCACGCTCCTCAGTTCAGATGGGGGGCGACCTCCGTGCCGAAGGCCGCCATCTGGTCGATCAGCTCGCTGCGGCTCCGGGACCGGAACCGGACCTGGATCTGGTGCACGCCCATCTCCCCGTACGCCCGCAGGGAGGCGGCGAGCTCCTCCGGCGGGCCGGTCAGGGTGCGCCGCCCGACGGACCAGCCGGGCGTGCCGACGTAGAGCGGCTCGGCGATCGCGCCGACGGTGAAGGGCGCGCCGACCCCGGCCTCGGCCCGCAGCCGCAGCAGCTTTCGGATCTGCTCGGCGAGCCGGTCGCGCGGGTCGCCCTGCGGCAGCCAGCCGTCGCCCCTGAGCGCGGCCCGGCGCACGGCGGCCGGCGAGGAGCCGCCCACCCAGAGCGGGACGCGCTCCTGCGCGGGCCGGGGCAGCTGCCCCAGGTCCTTGAAGGCGAACCGCTCCCCCAGGTGCTCGGGGTACTCCTCCGGTCCGAGCGCCGCCCGCAGCGCGTCGACGGTCTCGTCGAGCACGGCGCCCCGGCGGGCGAAGTCGACGCCGAGCGCCTCGAACTCCTCCTGGACGTGCCCGGCGCCGACCCCGAGGACCAGCCGGCCGCCGGAGAGGTGGTCGAGCGTGGCGTACGCCTTGGCCGTGACCAGCGGGTGGCGCAGCCCGACGACCGCGACGTGCGAGAGCAGCCGGACCCGTTCGGTGGCGGCGGCGAGGTAGGAGAGCGTGGCGACCGGGTCGTACCAGACGGTGCTCATGGCCCCGGCGAGCCGCCTCGGGATGGCGACGTGGTCACAGCTCGCGAGGTAGTCGAATCCGTGGTCCTCGGCGGCGCGGGCGACGGCGAGGAGATCGGCGGGCCCGGCGCCCGCCTCCCAGGGCTCGGCGTAGATCACGCTCTGCGACTGGACCGGCAGCTGCATCCCGTAGACCACCACGGAGAACCCCCTCGAACCCGGGCACACGACCCTGATCTGACGCACCGTCAATTAAGCGCGCAGGGCCATGCTCGTACCTGACGCCCCATCAGGCAAGGGGTGGGAGGCCCCGGGGACACGACGGCGCCCCCGCCCGGGCAGCGGGAGCTGCCCGGGCGGGGGCGGATGTCCGTCCTGGATTCCCGGGGCGCCGGGAGCGCCGTCAGGCGCCGTCGGCCGCGCCGGACGCCCTCGCGTGGCGCACCAGCGCCGAGGCGGCCAGGCAGACGACGCCCACGGCGCTCAGGAGCGCCAGCGCCTTCGCCCAGGCGAACGTGGTGCCGAGGCTGTCGCTCAGCAGCTCGACGGTGCGCGCGCCCGCGACTCCGTGGACCGCGATGACGAAGACGGCGGTCCCCGCCGCGGCGGCCCAGGCGATCAGGGTGTCCCGGGCCGCGAGCCAGACCGCGCACGCCATGCAGAGCACCGTGACGACCACGGAGAGCGCCTGGGCGTCGCCGCCCGAGCGCAGGCCCGCGAGATCGGTCGGCAGATGGATCAGGCCGCAGGCGAACAGCGCCAGCGCGGCGGGCCAGCGCAGCACCGACCCCAGCGCGGGAGAGGCGACATGGCTGGGGCTCGCCGCCAGGGCGCCGTCCAGGGCGGACCTCCTCCCCTTGGCGGCCTCCCGGCCCGCCTTCTTCGTGGTGGTCGCGGCGGTCGCGGCCGGGGCGGCCGCCCCTCCGACGCCCGCGTGCCCCGGTGTCCCGGGGGCGGCGTTCCGCCGTGCCCCGGCACCCCCGCCCCCGGCGGGCCTCTGGTCACCGCCGTCGGCACCGAGGATGCCGACCAGCCGGACCACGTCCTCGATCGGCCGGCCCACCGCCGCGGCGCGCAGCGTGGTCTCGGCCTCGTGGAGGTCGTATCCGGACGCGTTCAGCAGCGCGAGCAGCTGGCGCACCTCGTCCAGCGGACGGCTGACGGCCGCCGCGCGGAGCGCCACGTCGGCGGGGCTGGCGAGCTCGCCGCTCTCCTGGAGGCGGGCCACCAGGGCGGCGACCTCCTCCACCGGCCGCTCGGTCGCCGCGGTCCGCAGGAGCGTGTGGACCGCCTCGTCGCCGGACTCCTCGTCACCGGGAAGGGACGGCCCGGCGTCCGACGCCTCTGCCGCCTGCGGGGCCTGCGTCGCCTTGGGGGCCTGCGTCGTCTCCGGGGCCTCCGTCGCCTTGGGCGCCGCCGTCGCCATGGGGGCTTCCGCCGCCTTCGGGGCCGCCGGGGTGGTGACCCCGGAGGCAGTGGGCGCGCTTCCGGCGAGGTGTGCTGCCGGGGCGGACGGCGACCCGGTCACGGGCCGGACCGCCGCCGCCACGGCGGCCGGGGACGTCGGTGCGGCCGCGGAGGCCGTGCCGGCCGGGGACGCCGGTGCGGCCGCGGAGACTGTGCCGGCCGGGGGCTTCGGCTCCGTCGGGAACGCCTTCCCCGCGAGGGACTTCGGTTCCGGCGGGAACGCCGTCGGCCGGTCGGGGAGGGGAGGTGCGTCGCGCGTCGGGGGCGGGGAGACAACCGGCTCGCGGGTCGGAGCCGTTCGGGGCTCTGCGGTCGGTTCTATGCCGTCGGGTTCCATGTCGTCGTCCGCGGAGTGAAGGTGCGGGAGGGGGTGGGGGGTCATGTCACAGGCTCCGTTCGTGGCCGCCCCGGAGGACGCCCACTGGCTGTCTCGTGATGTGCAAGAAGCGCACACTTGATTACCATTTGCGCGCACTGGATCACCCTCCGCCATCAGGGGAGCCTCGCACTGGGCCATCCGGGCGACGGAACGGCCGGGCTCCCCCGCCGCAGGGGGGAGCCCGGCCGTGGTCGCGGACCGGGCGGGACCGCCCGGAAGTCGCCCTAGGGACGCCACAGCCCTTCGGGTGTCAGGCCCAGCAGGTCGATGGCGTTGCCGCGGACGATCCGCTCGACGACGTCCGGGGCGAGGTGGCCCATCTGGGCCTCGCCGACCTCGCGGGACTTGGGCCAGGTGGAGTCGGAGTGGGGGTAGTCGGTCTCGTAGAGGACGTTGGCGGCGCCGATGGCGTCGAGGTTGCGCAGGCCGAAGGCGTCGTCGAAGAAGCAGCCGAAGACGTGGCCGGCGAACAGCTCGGACGGTGGGCGCAGGACCTTCTCGGCGACCCCGCCCCAGCCCCGGTTCTCCTCCCAGACGACGTCGGCGCGCTCCAGGATGTACGGGATCCAGCCGATCTGGCCCTCCGCGTACATGATCCGGAGGTTCGGGAAGCGCTCGAACTTGCCGCTCATCAGCCAGTCGACCATCGAGAAGCAGCAGTTCGCGAAGGTGATGGTGGAGCCGACCGCCGGCGGGGCGTCCGCCGAGGTGGACGGCATGCGGCTGGAGGAGCCGATGTGCATGGCGATGACCGTCCCGGTCTCGTCGCACGCCCGGAGGAACGGGTCCCAGTGGTCGGTGTGGACCGAGGGCAGGCCGAGGTGGGGCGGGATCTCCGAGAAGGCGACGGCCCGGACGCCGCGCGCGGCGTTGCGCCGCACCTCGGCGGCGGCGAGCTCGGGGTCCCAGAGCGGGATGAGGGTGAGCGGGATCAGCCGGCCGTCCGCCTCGGGGCCGCACCACTCGTCGACCATCCAGTCGTTGTAGGCGCGGACGCACAGCAGGCCGAGCTCGCGGTCGGACGCCTCGGTGAAGGTCTGCCCGCAGAAGCGGGGGAAGGTCGGGAAGCAGAGCGCGGACTGGACGTGGTTGACGTCCATGTCGGCGAGCCGGTCCGGCACGGAGTGGGAGCCGGGCCGCATCTGCTCGTAGGTGATGACTTCGAGCCGTATCTCGTCGCGGTCGTATCCGACGGCGGTGTCGAGCCGGGTGAGGGGCCGGTGCAGGTCCTCGTACACCCACCAGTCGCCGACGGGCCCGTCGTCGCCCTTCGCCCCCATGACGGGGGCGAACCGGCCGCCCAGGAACGTCATCTCCTTCAGCGGGGCGCGGACGATCCGGGGGCCGGTGTCGCGGTACCGGGACGGGAGCCGGTCCCGCCAGACGTGCGGGGGCTCCACGGTGTGGTCGTCCACCGAGATGATCTTCGGGAAGGTCTCCATGCCCTTCACGGTAGCGGTGATCTGACGGTCCGTCAGCTATTGGGGCGGCCCCGGCTCGCCCGGCGGCCGCACTGCGGCCGACCCGATGCTGACGGAGCCCCTCCGGACAAGGCAGACTGTCCTGGGCGAAACCAGCGGTACGGGCAGGGGGAGCGATGGACCGTGAGAACGGGCCGCGAGTTCCGGTGCAGCGGGCTCCGAAGACGGGCCCGGCGGCCACGGACGCGGCGACCGCGGACGCGGACGCGTCCCGGGGCGCGACCACGGCGGCCGGCGAGGCAGCGGCCGCGGACACCACGACGGCCGCGGAACCGGCCCCCGGCCGGCTCCGGTTCGCCGTGCTCGGGCCCGTGCGGGCCTGGCGGGACGGCGAACCCGTGCCCACCGGATCCCCCCAGCAGCGCGCCCTGCTCGCCGCCCTCCTCCTGCGCGGCGGCCGGACCGCCACCGCCCACGAACTGATCGACGCGCTCTGGGGCGAGGAATCCCCCTCCCAGGCGCTCGCGGCCGTCCGCACCTACGCCTCGCGCCTGCGCAAGGCCCTCGACCCCGACGTCCTGGTCAGCGAGTCCGGCGGCTACGCCCTGCGCACCCCCGCCGCGGCCCTCGACGTCACCACCGCCCAGGAACTCGCCGCCGAGGCCGAGAAGCTGCGGGCCGGCGGCGACCGGGCCGGCGCCCGGACCAGGCTCGCCGAAGCCCTGGACCTGTGGGACGGCGAGGTGCTGGCCTCCGTGCCCGGCCCGTACGCCGACACCCAGCGCACCCGCCTGGAGGAGTGGCGGCTCACCCTCCTGGAGACCCGCCTGGACATCGACCTGGAGGTCGGCGCCCACGCCGAGGCCGTCGCCGAACTGACCGCGCTCACCGCCGCGCACCCGCTGCGCGAGCGGCTCCGCGAGCTGCTCATGCTCGCCCTCTACCGCAGCGGACGGCAGGCCGAGGCGCTCGCGGTCTACGCCGACACGCGCCGGCTCCTCGCCGACGAGCTCGGCGTCGACCCCACCCCCGAACTCTCCCGCCTCCAGCAGCGCATCCTCCAGGCGGACGCCGAACTCGCCCGCCCGGTCGAGGAGACCGCTCCGGCCGCCGCGCCCGTCGCCCGCCCCGCCCAACTGCCCGCGACCGTGCCGGACTTCACCGGTCGCGCCTCCTTCGTCCGCGAGCTCGGCAGCCGGCTCGCCACCGCCGAGGGGCACGTCATGGCGGTCTCCGCCCTCGCCGGCATCGGCGGCGTCGGCAAGACCACGCTCGCCGTGCACGTCGCCCACGAGGCCCGGCCGCACTTCCCCGACGGCCAGCTCTACGTCGACCTCCAGGGCGCCGGCAACCGCGCCGCCGCGCCCGAGACGGTCCTCGGCTCCTTCCTCCGCGCCCTCGGCACCCCGGACGGGGCCATCCCCGCCTCCCTGGACGAGCGGGCCGCGCTCTACCGCTCCACCCTCGACGGACGCCGCGTCCTCGTCCTGCTGGACAACGCGCGCGACGCCGCCCAGATCCGGCCCCTGCTCCCCGGCACGGCGGGCTGCGCCGCCCTGGTCACCAGCCGCATCCGGATGGTCGACCTGGCGGGCGCCCACCTGGTCGACCTGGACGTCATGTCCCCGGAGGAGGCGCTCCAGCTCTTCACCCGGATCGTTGGCGAGGAGCGGGTCCACTCCGAGCGGGAGGCGGCGCTCGACGTGGTCGCCGCCTGCGGCTTCCTCCCCCTCGCCATCCGCATCGCCGCCTCCCGCCTGGCGGCCCGCCGCACCTGGACGGTCTCCGTCCTGGCCGCCAAGCTCGCCGACGAGCGCCGGCGCCTCGACGAACTCCAGGCGGGCGACCTCGCCGTCAAGGCCACCTTCGAGCTCGGCTACGGGCAGCTCGAACCGGCGCAGGCGCGCGCCTTCCGCCTGCTGGGCCTGGCCGACGGCCCCGACATCTCCCTCGCCGCCGCGGCCGCCGTCCTCGACCTGCCCCTCCGGGACACCGAGGACCTCCTGGAGGCCCTCGTCGACACCTCCCTCGTGGAGTCCGCCGCCCCCGGCCGCTACCGCTACCACGACCTCGTCCGCCTCTACGCGCGTGCGTGCGCGGACCGCGACGAGCAGCCGCCCTCGGAGAAGGAGGCCGCGCTCTCCCGGCTCCTCGACTTCTACCTCTCGACGGCCGCCCGGGTGTACGCCATCGAGCGCCCCGGCGACCGTCTCGTCGACCACCTCGCCCCCACCGCCTACCAGGGGCTCGCCTTCACCGACCGCCACACGGCCGAGGACTGGCTGTACGCCGAGGCGAACTGCCTCCTGGCCGCCGTCCGCCAGTCCGCCTCGTCCCCGGCCACCCTGCGCCGCGGCGTGGACCTGCTGTGGGCCTCCCTCGACCTGGCGGAGTCGGGCGCCAACTCCCGGGAGTACGAGGCGGTCGCGCGGGCGCTGCGGGCGGCGGCGGGCACGGCCGGCGACGTCCGCGCGGAGGGCCGCGCGGCGCTGACCCTGGCCTACGTCCACCACCACCAGGGCCGCTTCGACCAGGCCGAGCGGGAGGCCGAGGAGGTCGTCCGGATGGCCCGGTCCGTCGACGACCCGCTGCCCACGTGCTGGGCCTCGAACGCCCGGGGCGCCATCGCGCTCTACCAGACCCGCTACGAGGACGGGGACCGGCACCTCACCCTGGCCATAGAGGAGTTCCGCCGGGCCGGCGACCGCGCGGGCGAGGCCGCGGCCCTCTGCAACCTCTCCCGCATCCGGCTGGCCACGGGCCGGCAGGAGGACGCCGCGCGGATGGCGCAGCAGGGCGTCGACATGTACGACGAGATGGGCCACGCCCTGCGGGGTGCGAACGGGCGGTACGCCCTGGGGCTCGCGCTCACCCAGAGCGGGCAGCTCGCGGCGGCGGGCGAGCGGCTGCGCGAGGCGCTCGCCGTCTTCATGGACTGCCGCCAGCGGCTGTGGGAGGGCATGAGCCTCTTCCGGATCGCCGAGGTCGACATCGCGGCCCGGCGCTACGGGGCCGCGGCGGCGTGCGCCGAGAAGGCGCTGACGGTGCTGCGGGGCATCGGCGGCGACTGGCGGCGGGGCCAGGTGCTCACGGTGCTCGGCCGGGCGCTCGCGGGCATCGGGCAGTCGGGCCGCGCCCAGGTGTGCTGGCAGGAGGCGCTGGACATCTACGAGGAGCTGGCCGTTCCGGAGGCGTCCGAGGTCAGGGCGCTGCTGGCGGCGCGGGCGGCGGCCTGAACCCGGTTCCCTCCGGGGGTCGTTCATCATTCGTTTATCGCGCCCCGGCAGAGTTCTCCTCATCGATCCGTCGCGTCGGGGGGCAGGCGGGTCGCCGGTGAGGTCATCACCCAGGGGCACTAGGGTGAGCGGCCCAGCGGAGCCCGCCCGACCGTCCTCGGGGGAACAGCCGGGCGGGCTCCACCCACCAGCACGCGAAGCCACGATTCAGGAGGGGACCGCCATGGGCGACTTCGACGCCAAGGACCCGATCATCAAGCCGCAGGACCTGCACGCCACGGGCGGCGGCGAGCAGATCGTCACCAAGGACCTGCACGCCACGTCCGAGCCCGCGAACGCGATCGCGGACAAGATCCTCACCCGCGAGCAGAAGCCGCCGGTGGCCACCACGGACGACCTGCACGCCACGTCCGAGCCGGCCAGCTAAGCCATTCCCGACGGGGAGAGGCCGCGGCGGCGCCATCGGGGGAGCCGCCGGGGCCGACCGGGGAGGTCCGGCCGACGGGGGAAGCACACGGGCTCGGGGGACGTCCGGCGGAACCAGGGGGGATCCGTCCGGGCAGGGCCCGTGCGCGACGCGGTCGGACCACCGCACGAGGAGGGGCCGGGCATCTGCCCGGCCCCTCCTCCCGTGTGCCCGGGGTTCAGCGGGTGGCGCGGGCCCGCAGTTCGCCCTTGACGACCTTGCCGCCGGCGTTCCTGGGGAGTTCGGCGACGAACTCGACCTCGCGGGGCACCTTGTAGTTGGCCATCTCGCGCCGCGACCAGGCGATGAGGTCGTCGGCGGTGACCCTGGAGCCGGGGCGGCGGACGGCGAAGGCCTTGCCGACCTCGCCGAGGCGCGGGTCGGGGACGCCGATGACGGCGACGTCGGCGATGTCGGGGTGGAGGCCGAGGAGCTGTTCTATCTCGGCCGGGTAGGCGTTGAAGCCGCCGACGATGAACATGTCCTTGAGGCGGTCGGTGATGCGCAGGTTGCCGGCCTCGTCGAGGACGCCGACGTCGCCGGTGTGGAGCCAGCCGTCGGCGTCGACCGCGGCGGCGGTCGCCTCGTCGTCCTCGAAGTAGCCGCGCGTCACGTGGTGGCCGCGGACGAGGATCTCGCCGCTCGGGGAGAGCCGGACCTCGGTGTCGGGGATGGGGCGGCCGGAGGTGGTGGCGACGGTGGCGTCCGGGTCGTCGCGGCGGCACATGGAGACGATGCCGCTGGCCTCGGAGAGGCCGTACGCGGTGAGGACGGTGCCGACGCCGAGGTCGGTGCGCAGGCGTTCGACGAGCCGGAGGGGGACGACGGCCGCACCGGTGACGACGAGCCGGAGCGAGGTGAGGTCGTGGGCGGTGCGGGCGGGGTGGTCGAGGAGCGACTGGTGGAGGGTGGGCGGTCCGGGCAGGACGGTGATGCGTTCGGCGGCGATGTGGGCGAGGACGGTGTCGACGGTGAAGACGGACTGGGGGACGATCACGGCGCCGCGCATGAGGCAGGCGAGGATGCCGGCCTTGTAGCCGAAGGTGTGGAAGAACGGGTTGACGACGAGGTAGCGGTCGCCCTCGCGGAGGCCGGCGAGGTCGGACCAGACCTCGTAGCAGCGCAGGCTCTGGGCGTGGCTGATGACGGCGCCCTTGGGGCGGCCGGTGGTGCCCGAGGTATAGACGATGTCGGAGGGGGCGTCGGGGTCGAGGGCGTCGGCGCGGGCGCGGACCCGGGCGGCCGGGACGCGGTCGCCTTCGGCGAGGAACGCCTTCCAGGTGGTCCACTCCGGGGCGTCGGGGGCGGTGTCGCCGAGGACGACGGCCTTCTCCAGGTGGGGCAGGCCGACGCCGGAGCGGCGCAGGGAGGCCACGTAGGAGGTGCCGAGGAAGGTGCCGGTGACGAAGAGCAGGCGGGCCCGGGAGCGCTGGAGGACGTAGGCCGCCTCGGTGCCCTTGAAGCGGGTGTTGAGGGGGACGAGGACGGCTCCGGCGGTGACGGCGCCGAGGGCGGCGACGATCCAGTCGAGGGTGTTGGGGGCCCAGATCGCGACCCGGTCGCCGGTGCGCAGGCCGGTGGCGAGACAGGCCGCCGCGGCGCGTTCGACGCGCTCCCCGAGTTCGGCGTAGGTGACGCGGACGCGGCCGTCGACGACGGCCTCCCGAGCTCCGTAGCGCTCGGCCGCCGCTCGTACGAGACCGGGGATCGTGCCCCACTCCAGGTCGCCGCGCATACCCACCCTCCCTTTAGCTGACTATCCGTCAGATTAGAGGTAGCCTGACGCGCTGTCAGTAGTACCGCCCCTGCCTGTCGTTGCTGTCGTACGCGGAGGTCGACGTGCTCAAGGACGCCACAGCGATCGTCGGAATAGGACAGACCGCCTTCGCCAAACACCTGCCCGAGACCGAGAAGGCCCTCGCCTGCCGGGCCATCCTCGCCGCGCTCGACGACGCCGGGATCGACCCCGGCGAGGTCGACGGCTTCGCCTCCTACACGATGGAGGAGACCGACGAGGTCGAGGTCGCCAAGTCCATCGGCGCCGGCGACGTCACGTTCTTCTCCAAGGTCGGCTACGGCGGCGGCGGCTCCTGCGCCACCGTCGGCCACCTCGCCGCCGCCGTCGCCACCGGACAGGCGAGCGTCGGCGTCGCCTGGCGGTCCCGGAAGCGGGGCTCGGGCCCCCGCCCCTGGAAGAACACCGCCGTCCAGCTGCCCACCCCCGGCCAGTGGACCCGCCCCTACGGGCTGCTGCGGCCCGCCGACGAGATCGGCATGCTCGCCCGCCGCTACATGCACGAGTACGGCGCCACCCGCGACCACCTCTTCAACGTCGCCCTCGCCTGCCGCAACCGGGCCAACCAGAACCCCGCCGCGATCATGTACGAGCGCCCGCTGACCCGCGAGATGTACATGACCGCCCGCTGGATCAGCGAGCCCCTCTGCCTCTTCGACAACTGCCTGGAGACCGATGGGGCCCTGGCCTGCGTCATCGTCTCCGCCGAACGGGCCCGCGACTGCCGGCAGAAGCCCGTCTACGTCCACTCCGCCGCCCAGGGCCTGCCCGCCCAGCACCACGGCATGGTCAACTACTGGAACGACGACCCGCTCTCCGGGCCCGCCTGGACCGCCGCCCGCCACCTGTGGAAGCAGGCCGACTTCGGCCCCCAGGACGTCGACGTCGCCCAGATCTACGACGCCTTCACCCCCCTGGTGCCGCTCTCCTTGGAGGGCTACGGCTTCTGCGGGCGCGGCGAGGGCGCCGCCTTCACCGAGGGCGGGGCGCTGGAGATCGGCGGGCGGCTCCCCCTCAACACCGGCGGCGGCGGCCTCTCGGAGGCGTACGTCCACGGCTTCAACCTCATCAACGAGGGCGTGAAGCAGCTCCGCGGCACCTCCACCGCCCAGGTCCCCGACGCCGCCACCTGCCTGGTCACGGCGGGCGAGGGCGTCCCCACATCGGCCATCCTGCTGAGGAGCTGATCCAGATGCTGACACCGGTCACCGACGAGGACGGCGCTCCCTTCTGGGAGTACACCGCCCGCGGCGAGCTCCGCGTCCAGGCCTGCGCGGCCCCCGACTGCGGCGCCCTCCGCTTCCCGCCCCGCCCCTGCTGCCCGCACTGCCGCTCCTTCGACAGCGAGTGGCGGCCGATGTCCGGCCGGGGCCGGATCTGGTCGTACGTGCTCCCGCACCCGCCGCTGCTGCCCGACTACGCCGACCAGGCCCCGTACAACGCGGTGCTCGTGGAGCTCGACGAGGCCCCGCACATCCGTCTCGTCGGCAACGTCGTCGCCGCCCCGGACGCCCCGCTGGACTCGGTCGACCCGGCCAGGCTGCGGATCGGCGCCGCGGTGCGGGTGGCCTTCACCGAGATCGACGGCGTCGCCGTCCCGCGCTGGCTCCTGGAGCGCGGATGAGCGTCCGGGTCGAGCGCGACGAGGGGTCCGGGGTCGCGGTGGTCACCCTCGACCGGCCCGCCCGGCACAACGCCCTCACCCTGGGGATGGCCCGCGAGCTCGCCGCCGTCTGGCGCGGGTTCCGCTACGACGACGACGTCCGCGCGATCGTCGTCACCGGCGCCGGCGGTCGGGCCTTCTGCACCGGCATCGACCGGGCGGACGCCGGGAACGTGCCGCAGCCCTCGTCGCCCTACACGATCGACGACCCGCTCCTCACGATCGGCCCCAAGGCGAACGACCTGTGGAAACCGGTGGTCGCCGCCGTCGAGGGCATGGCCTGCGGCGGGGCCTTCTACCTGCTCGGCGAGGCCGAGTTCCTGGTCGCCGGGGAGAGCGCGGAGTTCTTCGACCCGCACACCACCTACGGGATGGTCAGCGCCTTCGAGACCGTCCACATGGCGCAGCGGATGCCGTTCGGGGAGGTCGCCCGGATGGTCCTGATGGGCGGCGCGGAGCGGATCTCGGCCCGGCGGGCCTACGAGACGGGGCTGGTCAGCGAGGTCACCCCGGACGGCGCGGCCCTGGCCGCGGCGCGCGGCGCGGCCGCCGTCATCGCCTCCCAGCCGACGGAGGCCGTGCAGGGGACGGTCCGGGCGCTGTGGTCCACCCGTGAGGCGACCCGCGCCCAGGCGCTCGCGCAGGCACCGCACCTGGTCAGTCTCGGGAACCTGCCGGCGGACCGGCAGGCCGGCCTGTTCACGACGAGGGCGAAGGGGCACCGGACGCGGTAGGGGCAGGGGTCGCGGCGGCGTCCTGGCGCACGTCGTAGACCCAGCAGTTCTTCACCCGGTCGACGGCCTTCGGGTTCTTCATCGCGATCTCGAAGGTCTTCGTCTCCCCGCCGCCGACGGTGACGACGGTCTCGGCGGAGTCCACCGCCGAGCCCGAGGCGCCCTTGAACTCCAGGGTGACCCGGAACGACACCGTGTCGTAGGCCCTCGACGTGATGCGCAGGGTCGCGGTGGTGTCCGCCGCGCGGGCCGGCTTGCCCTTGCGCTTCTTGCGGCCCGGCTCCACGCAGTCGAGGACCTCGACCTTCGCCTCGGCCCGGGACGGCGAGGGGCTCGCCGTGGGCGTGGAGCCGCCGCCCGAGCCGCTGTAGTCGTCGTTGCTCTTCTCGTCGCTGGAGCAGCCGCCGCCCGAGTCGTCGTCGGACCCCGAGTGGCTCCGGCTCTTGCCGCTCTTGCTCTTGCCGCTGCCGCCGCTGCTGCCGTGGCCGCCCTTGCCGGAGTGGAAACCGGTCAGCGCGAGCACCACCACCGTCAGGGTCGCCGCGAGCTTCAGACGCGTCCGTACCATCGCCGCCCCACCGTCCTTCTGTCGTGTCCGCGCCACCCTAGGGGATGGCCCGGCGCCGCGTGGCGGGCCCCCCGCACCCGGCGTAGCGTCGGGAGCGAGAGCCGGAGCGACGGGAGGCCGCAGCGATGATCCGCAACGTCGTCGGCTCCGTCCTCGCTCTCGCCGGAGCGACGGCCGCCGTCTGGAGCCCCTTCCGTGCCTGGTACGACGGCCGTCACGGGCGCGACTACGCCCTCGACGAGCTGTTCACCGGGATCACCGGCACCACGTCCCACGTGCTCGGCTCGATCCTGCTGCCGTTCGCCTTCGCGGCCCTCCTCGCCCTCGTCGGCGTGGTGCTCCGCTCCCGGCTGCTCGTCGCCCTCGCCGGCGTCCTCGTGCTCGGCTTCACCGTCCTGTGGATGGTCCGGGTCGGTCAGGCCGAGGGCAGCCTCGTGATCTCCGGCGACGGCCGGGGGCTCGGCGACGGCGTCGCGAACGCCCTGGGCGGCGGCGTCCTGCTGCTCGTCGGCGCGCTCGTCATGTCGGGCAGGGGCCACGGCCGGCACCGGATCGACCCCGCGCACCGGCCGGCCCGGCCCACCCCCGACGACCCGGACGCGCCCCCCGTGGCCCCGGACGCGCAGGCGGGCCCGACGCTCCCCTCCGCCCCGTACGCGGCGACGCGGACCTTCGACGTGCCGGCCCCGGACCCGGAACGCGAGAACCCGCCGCCGAGGGCCTAGGCCGTCGGCGACGGGTTCGCCGCTGTCCTCCGCTCCGCCGCTACCGTCCGGAGCCCCGGCCGGTCGCCGTGCCCTTCACCGCGTCGAGGGCGTACACGCAGCGGTCCTTGCTGCAGGCGTACACGACGCCGCCCTTCGCCACCGGTGAGCCGGTGATCTCGCCGCCGGTGGCGAGCTTCCAGCGGAGCTGGCCGCCGTTCGCGTCCAGCGTGTAGAGCACGTGGTCGGCCGACCCGAAGTGGACCCGCCCGTCGGCGACGACCGGCGAGCCGACGAGCTCCCCGCCCGCCGCGAACCGCCACCGCGGGGTGCCGGTGACCGCGTCGAGCGTGTAGAGCGCGCTGCCGCTGCCGACGTGGACGTTGCCGTCCGCGACGAGCACCGGCTCCGCCGACTGGCGGGGCTCGGTCGCGATCCGCCAGCGGTCCTGGCCGGTGGTGGCGTCCAGCGCGTACACCGTCCCGAGGTGGTCGGAGAGGTACACCCCGCCGCCCGTGACCGCCGGTCCCGGCGCGAACGCCGGGGGCGAGAGGAAGACCGCGGGCGCCTCGAAGTGCCAGCGCACGTGCCCGGCGGCGATGTCGATCGACAGGACCCGGGTGCCGGCGGAGACGTACACGCAGCCGTCCTCGGCCGGGGCGACCCGGACCGGCACGTTGGCGCAGGAGGCCGCGTCGCCGATCGGGTACGACCAGCGCTCCACGCCCGTCCGGGCGTCGAGCGCCTGGAGCCGGGCCTCCCGCCACACGTACACGGTGTCGCCGTGCACGGCGGGCCCCGCCTCCGGGGTCTCGAAGTCCGTCTGCGCCCCGGTGACCTCCCACAGCTTGGCGCCGTTGGACGCCTCCCAGCCCTGGACCCCGCCGCCGCGCGTGCCGGTGACGACCGTGCCCCGGTCGACCTGGAGCGAGTACACCCAGGCGTCCGTGTGCAGCCGCCACCGCTCGCCGCCGTCGGTGGCGTCCAGCGCGTACAGCGTGGGGCCGTCGGAGGCGTGGATGCGGCCGCCGGCGACCGCCATCGACCAGGCCACGTCCCGCGTCTTGAACTGGCGCCGGCCGCTGCCCGTGTCCAGGGCGTGGACCTCGAAGGAGGTCACGTACAGCAGGTCGCCGTCGACCACCGGCGTCCCCCACACGTCGTTCGACATGCGGAAGCGCCACGGCCGCCAGGGTCCGGGCTCCGGCGGGTGCGGGACGGTGCCCTGGTCGGTGCCCTGCGCGGGCACGTTCAGCGGACGGGAGCCGGGCGGCGGGCCGGGCTCGGCGCCGTGCGGGCCGCCGCCGGGCGGACGGATCCAGCCGGTCGCCGGGCCCGCGTCGGCGCCCCGGCCGACGGCGAGCGCGGCCCGGGTGTCGGCGACCCGGGGGCCGGGACCGATCGGCACCGTCGCCCCGCCGAGCCGCACGGGGCCGCCCGCGGACGCGGCGGGACCCGCGTGCCGGCCGCCGACGGGCTCGGGCCGGCCGCTTCCGCCGACCGGGGCCGGCGGGCGGGAGCCGCCCGGGGACCGGTCGCGGAACCGCGGGTCGGCGAACGCGTCCGGCGGGTCGGCCGGTACCGGCGGGACCGGGGTGCGGCCGCCGCCGCGGCGCCGCTCGATCATCGCCGTGGCACTGTGCGGGAGCCACGCCGACGCCGTACCGCTGTCGTCGCTGCCGGGCCCGAAGAGGTGCGGGGCCAGCTGCGCCTGGAGGTCCGCCGGGGTGGGCCGTCGGGTGACGTCCATCTGCATGCAGGACTCGATGAGGGGCCGCAGCTCCTCGGGCAGTCCTTCCAGGTCCGGGCCCTCGCGGAGCAGCATGAACACGGTCTCGACCGGGTTGGCGCCGTGGTACGGCGCGTGGCCGGTGGCGGCGAAGACCAGCATCGAGCCGAGCGAGAAGACGTCGCTGGCGCCGGTGACGCTCCGCGAGTCCCTGGCCTGCTCGGGCGACATGTAGGCCGGGGTGCCGACGGCGACGTTGGTCATGGTCAGGCGCGTGTTGGAGACGCCCGACGCGATGCCGAAGTCGATCACCCGGGGGCCGTCCTCGACGACCAGGACGTTGGAGGGCTTCAGGTCGCGGTGGACCAGGCCCGCGCCGTGGATGGACTGGAGGGCCTCGGCCACGCCGGCCGCGAGCCAGCGCACCGCCTGGGCCGGCAGCGGCCCGCACTCGTTCACTATCTCTTCGAGGGAGGGCGCCGGCACGTACGCGGTGGCCAGCCAGGGCACCGCCGCACGCGGGTCGGCGTCGACGACGGCCGCCGTGTAGAAGCCGGAGACCGCCCGGGCGGCCTCCACCTCGCGGGTGAAGCGGACCCGGAACAGCTGGTCCTCAGCGAGCTCCGTGCGCACGGTCTTGATCGCCACGCGCCGGCCCGAGGCCGACCGCGCCAGATAGACCAGGCCCATTCCGCCCGCGCCGAGCCGGCCCAGCACCTCGAAGGGCCCGATACGTCTCGGGTCGTGCTGCGTCAGCTGTTCCACTTGCCTGCCACCTCCCCGTACGGGCCATGAGGGTACGGCCCCGTGGCCCTGATTCTTCCTGTCCGGGGCCCCGGTTGCGAACCCGGGGGCGGATCGGGGTGTCACAGGTCATATCGGCAGCGGGCGGTCAGCTCCCGCGAGGGGGTTCCGCGGGGGTCCTCGGCTCGGCGAGCACCGCGAAACGGGCGCCCTGGTTGTCGTGGAGGACGGCGATGCGGCCGTGGGGGGTGTCGAACGGCGGGGTGGCGACCCGGCCGCCGAGGCGCTCGGTGACGGCGCACGCCTCGTCGCAGTCCTGGACGGCGAAGTACACGAGGACGTGGCCGGGCATCTCGGCGGGGAAGTCGTCGGTGATCACGGCGCGGCCGCCGAAGGCGCTGTCGTCTCCGGGGCGGGAGCCGGGGGGCGACCAGACGCGGTAGTCGAAGGAGGCGTCCCTGCCCTCCTCTGCGGCGTCGGCCTGGCGGCCGAGGTAGCCGAAGACGGTGGCGTAGAAGGTGTCCACGGCGTCCGGCCTGCGCGTGTACACCTCCATCCAGCAGAAGGCCCCCGGCTCGCCGGTGACGGCGAAGCCGTCGTCGTCGCCGGCCTGGCGGAGGCCGAAGACGGCGCCGCCGGGGTCGGCGGCGAGCGCGAGGACGCCGAACGGCCCGACGGGGTAGGGGTCCATGACCATCTGCCCGCCGGCCGCCCTGATCCGGGCGGCGAGGGTGCCGGCGTCCTCGGTGGCGAGGTAGAGGGTCCAGGTGGTGGGCATGCGGCCGTCCCGCTTGGGGACGAGTCCGGCGGCGCGGCGGCCGTCGAGGAGGGCCTCGTCGCGGTCGGCGTCGAAGGTCCAGCCGAAGAGCTCGCCGTAGAAGCGCTTGCCGGCTTCCAGGTCGGGGAGCTGTGCGTCCACCCAGCACGGGGTGCCCTCAATGCGTACGGCCATTCCTCCACGCTAGGACGGCGGGGGCACCCCCGCACGGTCCGCGCACCCGCAGGGTGCGAACAAAGTGACGATTTATGCGCCCTTTACACCCGTACGACCCTTGGGATACCTGGGTTGTCCACCGAAGTTGTCCACAGGCTGTTCATAAGCCTATTCGGGTGCGGGCCGGCCCCGGCCCGCACCCGGAGGCCGACAAACTGGCTTGAACCCGCCCCTCCCCCTCGGCCCACGGACCCGCGCCGACCTCGCAGAACGCCCCCGGAACGGGCCCGCGACCCATTTGCACTCGGCCGAATCGCGCGTGGATCGCCCCTCGGTAAGCTGACGGCATGACAGGACAAGTACGCACCGTCGACGGCCGCGTGGCCGGACGACGCGGTCAGGCGACGCGGCAGAAGCTGCTCGACTGCCTCGGTGAGATGCTCAGCTCCTCGCCCTACCGGGACGTCAAGGTCATCGATGTGGCCCGGAAGGCGGGTACTTCACCCGCGACGTTCTATCAGTACTTCCCGGACGTCGAGGGAGCGGTCCTCGAGATCGCGGAGGAAATGGCCAAGGAGGGCGCCGGGTTGACCGAACTGGTCTCCGGCCGCTCCTGGGTCGGCAAGGCCGGCTGGCAGACCTCCGAGGAACTCGTCGAAGGCTTCCTGGACTTCTGGCGGAAGCACGACGCGATCCTGCGGGTCGTGGACCTCGGCGCCGCCGAGGGGGACAAGCGGTTCTACAAGATCCGCATGAAGATCCTGAACTCGGTCACCAACTCCCTCACGGACGCGGTGAAGGAGCTCCAGGCCAAGGGCAAGGTCGACAAGGACGTCAGCCCCGCCGCGATGGCCGGCTCCCTGGTGGCGATGCTGGCCTCGGTCGCAGGCCACCAGAAGGGCTTCCAGACCTGGGGCGTCAAGCAGGCCGAACTCAAGCCCAACCTCGCCCTGTTGGTGCATCTGGGCATCACCGGCAAGAAGCCGACCAGATAGCCCCGTCCCTCCCTTCACCCGTCCTGTCGTCGACGCCGGCGGCGGCCCGCCCCCTCGGACCGCCGCCGGCGTCGCCGTGTCCGGAACCGGCGGGCCCCCGGGGCCTCACCTCCGGGTCAGCCGGAAGAGCCGGATCTCGCGCTCCACCCGCGCCTGGTAGGCGGCGTACGGCGGCCAGAACTCCAGCGCCGACCGCCAGGCGGCCGCCCGCGCCTCCCCGCCGAGCAGCTCCGCGCGGACGGGGACGTCCTCGCCGTGCCAGTTGACCTGCGCCTCCGGGTGGGCGAGGAGGTTCGCCGTCCAGGCCGGATGGCCGGGACGGCCGAAGTTGGAGCCGATCAGCAGCCAGCCGCCGTCCGACTCGGGCATGCAGGCCAGCGGGGTCGCCCGGGGCAGCCCCGTCCTCGCGCCCCGGGCGGTGAGGATCACCCCGGGCAGCATCCGCGCGCTGAGCAGCACCCTTCCCCGGGTCAGCCGGTGCACGGTCCGGTCCATGGCCGGGATGACGTGGGGGGCGACCCGGGCGAAGGCCCGGGTCGAGGAGACCTTCTGCACGAGCTTCACTCCGACGGGCATCTACGCCGCCACCTCTCCGAAGAGTCCGGTCCGTTCCGCGGCCCGGGCGCGCAGGCGCCGGACCGGCCCGAAGAGCAGTTCGTCGGAGGCGGCCCGCTTGAAGTACAGGTGCGCCTCGTGCTCCCAGGTGAAGCCGATGCCGCCGTGGAGCTGGATGCCCTCCCCCGCGGTCGCGCGCAGCGCCTCCAGGGCGTGGGCGAGGGCGAGGGGTCCGCTCTCCGGCCCGGGCCCCGGTTCGCGCGCCGCGCAGTGGGTCAGCGAGCGGGCCGCCTCGACCTGGACGTAGAGGTCGGCGAGGCGGTGCTTGACCGCCTGGAAGGAGCCGACGGGCCGGCCGAACTGCTCGCGGGAGCCGACGTGGGCGACCGTCCGGTCCAGGGTCTCCCGGGCCGAGCCGACCGCCTCGGCGGCCAGCATGACGGCGGCGCCGCGGCCGGCGGTGGCGAGGGCGCCGAGGACGTCGGCCGGTTCCGTGCCGAGGAGTTCGGCGGCGGTGTCCCGGAACTGGACGGTGGCCTGGGTGCGGGTGGTGTCCAGGGTGGGCTGCCGGGTGCGGACCAGTCCGGGGGTGCCGGGCTCGGCCCGGACGAGGAAGAGCAGGGTGCGGCTGCGGGCGAAGCCGCCGGTGTGGGCGGCGACGAGGAGGAGCCCGGCGCTGTGGCCGTCGACGACCTGGGCGGCCTCGCCGTACAGCCGCCAGCCGTCGTCGGCGGGGCGGGCCTGGATGCCCCCGGCCCGGCCGCCGCCCGACCAGCCCTCCGCGGTGTTGTCGCCGGTCAGTCCGAGGGCGAGGGCGAGAGAACCGCCGGGGACGGCGAGTGCGCAGGTCAGGCTGCCGTCGGCGAGGGACGGGAGGAGCGCGGCGCGCTGGTCGGGGGTGCCGAGGGCGGCGAGGAGCGGGGCGGCGAGGACGGCGGTGGCGAGGAGCGGGGAGGGGGCGAGGGCGCGGCCGGTCTCCTCGCAGGCGAGGGCGAGTTCGGCGGGGCCGCAGCCGACGCCGCCGTACTCCTCGGGGAGGGCGAGGCCGGCGAGGCCGAGGGTGCCGGACATCCGGTCCCACAGGGCGGTGTCGTATCCCTCGGGGGTGGCGGCGGCGGCGCGGTTCTCGTGCGGTCCGGCGCGTTCGGCGAGGAGGTCGCGCAGGGTGCGGCGGATCTCCTGCTGCTCCTCGGTGAGCGGGGCCGCGAGCGGGGCGGCGGGCATCGCGGCGAGCGGGCCGCCGGCGGGCGGGCCGGCCGCGGGCGGGCCGCTGTCGGACGGGGTGGTGCCGGGCGCGTCCATGGGACTCCCTCCGTATCTGACGGTGCGTCATGCTAGGGGCGTACGGGGCGGGTTGCCCAGAGCGACGCGGGTCCGGATTCGCTTTATCTGATGTACCGTCAGATTTATGTCCACCGCCTCCCGCACCCCCCGCGGCCCGCGCCGCGTCGCCGTCGCCGGGGTCTCCCTCTCCGACTGCGGCCGCGTCGACGAGGCCACCCCCTACGCCCTGCACGCCCAGGCCGCCCGCCGCGCCCTCGCGGACAGCGGCCTCGACCGCTCGCTGATCGACGGCCTGGCCTCCGCGGGGCTCGGCACCCTCGCCCCGGTGGAGGTCGCCGAGTACCTGGGGCTGCGCCCCCGCTGGGTGGACTCGACCGCCGTCGGCGGCGCCACCTGGGAGGTGATGGCGGCGCACGCCGTCGACGCGATCGCCGCGGGCCGGGCCAACGCGGTCCTGCTCGTCTACGGCTCCACCGCACGCGCCGACATCCGGGCCCGGCGCCGCACCGCGAACCTCTCGTTCGGCGCGCGCGGCCCGCTCCAGTTCGAGGTCCCGTACGGGCACACGCTGATCGCGAAGTACGCGATGGCGGCCCGCCGCCACATGCACGACCACGGGACCACCCTGGAACAGCTCGCCGAGGTCGCCGTCCAGGCCCGGGCGAACGCGGCGCTCAACCCGGAGGCGATGTTCCGGGACCCGGTCACCGTGGACGAGGTGCTCGGCGGCCCGATGATCGCGGACCCCTTCACCAAGCTGCACTGCTGCCTGCGCAGCGACGGCGGCTGCGCGGTGCTGCTGGTCGCCGAGGAGTACGTCCAGGACTGCCGGACGCCCCCGGTCTGGGTGCTGGGCGCGGGCGAGCACGTCTCGCACACCACGATGTCGGAGTGGGAGGACTTCACGGTCTCCCCCGCGGCGGTCAGCGGCCGGCTGGCGTTCGAGCGGGCCGGGGTGACGCCGGCGGACATCGACGTCGCGGAGGTCTACGACGCCTTCACCTACATGACCCTGGTGACCCTGGAGGACCTGGGGTTCTGCGCGAAGGGCGAGGGCGGGGCGTTCTTCGCGCAGAAGGACCGGCTGCCGGTGAACACGGACGGCGGCGGCCTCTCGGCCTGCCATCCCGGGATGCGCGGGCTGTTCCTGCTCGTGGAGGCGGTCCGCCAGCTGCGCGGCGAGGCCCCGGGACTCCAGGTGCGACGGCCGGACGGCTCGCTGCCGGAGCTGGCGGTGGCGTCGGGGACGGGCGGCTGGTTCTGCTCCTCGGGGACGGTGGTGCTGGGGCGCGACTGAGCACCCCCACGGATCTATACATCCGTCATAGACAAGCGTGTAGGACATCCGTATAGTCATGTCCGCGGGCAGGAAACGGCCCGCAGACACCCGACAAGGAGTCCTGCCGTGAACACCACCACGACCGCCGCCAAGACCGTCCTGATCTCCGGCGCCTCGATCGCCGGCCCCGCCCTCGCCCTCTGGCTCCACCGCTACGGCTTCGTGCCCACCGTCGTCGAGCGCGCCCCCGAACTCCGCACCGGCGGCTACAAGGTGGACATCCGCGGCACCGCGATCGAGGTCTGCCGCCGGATGGGCGTCCTCGACGAGATCCGCGCCAGGTCCACGGACATGCGCGGCGGTTCGTACGTCGACGACGCCGGCCGCACCATCGGCGAACTGCCCGCGGACATCTTCGGCGGCCGCGTCGAGGAGGACGACGAGATCATGCGCGGCGAACTCGCCCGGATCCTCCACGACCGGACCCGCGACGACGTCGAGTACGTCTTCGGCGACTCGATCGCCTCCCTCGCGGAGGACGCGGACGGCGTCACCGTCACCTTCGAGAGCGGCACCGTCCGCCGCTTCGACCTGGTCGTCGGCGCCGACGGACTGCACTCCCACACCCGGAGGCTCGCCTTCGGCCCCGAGGAGCGGTACAAGCGCCACCTCGGCGCCTACATCTCCATCTTCACCGCCCCCAACCACCTCGGCCTGGACCGCTGGGAGACCTACCACGCGCTCCCCGGGAAGCTGGTCTGCGTCTACAGCTCGGCCGGCGAGGCCGACGCGAAGAACCTCTTCGTCTTCTCCGCGCCCGGGGAACTCCCCCACGACCCCCGGGACGTCACCGCACAGAAGCGCGCCCTCGCCGAGCGGTTCACGGGCGACGGCTGGGAGATCCCCCGGCTCCTCGGGCACGCGGCGGACGCCGACGACTTCTACCTCGACTCCATGTCCCTGGTCGAGATGGACCGCTGGTCGAAGGGGCGCGTCGTCCTCCTCGGCGACGCCGCCCACTGCTCCTCCCCCGCCTCCGGCCAGGGCACCGGTCTCGCCCTGACCGGCGCGTACGTCCTCGCCGGCGAACTGGCCCGGGCGCAGGGCGACCACACCGTGGCTTTCGCCCGCTACGAGGAGCGCATGCGGCCCGGCGTCGAGCAGAACCAGCGGATGGCCGAGGGCTTCGTCAAGGAGATGACCGTCGACACCCGCTGGAAGATCGCCCTGCGCATGTTCATGGTGCGGACCCTGCCGAAGACCCCCTGGAAGAACCTCATCGCCAAGAAGATCCGCGACGGCATCCAGGCGGCCGCGAACGCCGTCCCGATCGAGGACTACGCCCCGCCGGCCGCCGGCTCCGCCGCCCCGCGCCCTACCGTGGCCGCATGACCGACTTCCACGCCGCCCTCCGCTCCCTGCGGGTCTGGGACACCGAGCTGCCCTCCTTCGACCCGGCGGACGCCCCGGCCGCCCCCCTCGCCCTCTTCCACGACTGGTTCACCGAGGCGGTCGCGGCCGGCCAGAACGAGCCGCACACCCTCTCCCTGGCCACCGTGGACGAGGACGGCAGGCCCGACGTGCGCACGGTGATGCTGCACGACGCCGACGAGCGCGGCTGGCACTTCGCCTCACACGCCACCAGCGCCAAGGGCCGCCAGCTCGCCGCCCGCCCCGAGGCCGCGATCGGCTTCTACTGGCCGGACCGCGGCCGCCAGGTCCGGGTCCGCGGCCACGTCACCGCCGGCACCCCCGAGGAGGCGTACGCGGACCTCCACGCCCGCACCACCGGAGCCCTCGCCGCCGCCCTCGTCGGCCGCCAGAGCGAGGTCCTGGACTCCCCCGGGACCCTCGCCGCCGCGAGCGAGGCGGCCTGGCACCGCGCCGAGACCGAACCGGACGCCGCCGCCCCCACCTGGACGCTGTACGTCCTCGACCCCGCCGAGGTCGAGTTCTTCCAGGGCGACGCCCGCCGGCGCCACCTCCGCCTCCGCTACCGCCGCACGCCCGGCGGCTGGACCCGCGAACTCCTCTGGCCCTGAGGGTCAGTCGTCCCCGGCGGCGTACATCTCCTCGATCTCGCGGGCGAAGTCCCGCAGCACCGCCCGCCGTTTGAGCTTCAGCGAGGGGGTCAGATGGCCGGAGGTCTCGGAGAACTCGGTGGTCAGGACCCGGAAGGCGCGGATCGACTCGGCGCGCGACACCAGCCGGTTGGCGTCGTCGACCGCCCGCTGGAGCGCGGCGAGCAGTTCCTCGTCCCGGGTCAGCTCCCAGAGCGCCAGGTGCTCCTTGCGGCGCATCCGCCGCCAGTGCGTCAGCCCCTCGTGGTCCAGCGTGACGAGGGCGGAGACGAAGGGCCGGTTGTCGCCGAGGACGATGCACTGGGCGACCAGCGGATGGGCGCGCAGCCAGTCCTCCAGCGGGGCCGGGGCCACGTTCTTCCCGGCCGAGGTGATGACGATGTCCTTCTTGCGGCCGGTGATCCGCAGATAGCCGTCGTCGTCCAGGGAGCCGAGGTCGCCGGTGGGGAACCAGCCGTCGTCGGTGTACGGCAGGGCCACCCCTCGCTGGGCGTCCCAGTACCCGGCGAAGACGTGGCCGCCCTTCAGCCACACCTCGCCGTCGTCGGCGATCCGGACGGACGTGCCGGGCAGCGGCCAGCCGACGGTGCCGGTGCGCGGCCGCCGCGGCGGGGTGACCGTGGAGGCGGCCGTGGTCTCCGTCAGGCCGTACCCCTCGAAGACCTCGACGCCGGCCCCCGCGAAGAACTCCGCGAGCGGGGCGCCGAGCGGGGAGCCGCCGCAGATCACGTACCGCACCCGGCCGCCGAGCGCGTTCCGTATCCGCCGGTAGACCAGCGGGTCGTACAGCGCCCGGGCGGCCCGCACGCCGAGGGAGGGCGCGGCCGTCCGCCCGTACCGGCGGGCGATCCGGGCGGCCCGGTCGAAGGCGGCGCCCTTCCCGCCGCGCTCGGCGGTGGCGCGGGCGGAGTTGAAGACCTTCTCCAGGACGTACGGGATGGCCAGGAGGAACGTCGGCCGGAAGCCCGCCAGGTCGGCGAGGAGCTCGTCGCCCTCGACCGAGGGGGCGTGTCCGACCCGGACCCGGGCGCGGACGCAGCCGACCGACACCATCCGTCCGAAGACGTGGGAGAGCGGCAGGAAGAGCAGGGTGGAGGCGGGCTCCTTGCTCTCCGAGACGAAGACGGGGTGGAGCAGCCGGACGGCGTTGTCGACCTCGGCGAAGAAGTTGGCGTGGGTGAGGGCACACCCCTTGGGCCGGCCGGTGGTGCCCGAGGTGTAGATGAGGGTGGCCAGGGTCTGTGGGGTGAGCAGGCCCCGCCGGGCGGTGACGGCCTCGTCGGCGACCCGCGCGCCGGCCCGGCGGAGCTGGTCGACGGCGCCCGCGTCCAGCACCCAGAGGTGGGCGAGGCCCGGCAGCCGGAGCCGTTCCGCGGAGACGAGCCGGGCCTGTCCGGGGTCCTCCACGACGCAGGCGGCGGCGCCGGAGTCCTGGAGGATCCAGCGGGCCTGGAAGGCGGAGGAGGTCGGGTAGACGGGGACCGTGACCAGTCCGGCGGCCCAGGCGGCGAAGTCCAGCAGGGTCCACTCGTAGGTGGTCCTGGCCATGAGGGCGAGCCGGTCGCCGGGCTGCAGGCCGTGGGCGATCAGCCCCTTGGCGACGGAGTGGACCTCGGCGGCGAACGCGGAGGCGGTCACGTCGTGCCACGCGCCGTCGGGCCCCTTGCGGGAGAAGAGCGGGGTGTCCGGCTCCTGGCGGGCGTTGTCGTACGGCAGGTCGGCGAGGGAGCCGCGGCGCACCGGGGGCACGAGGGGGACCGCGGAGACCTCCCGCACCCTTCCGTCCACCCGTGTCTTGCGCGGTTCGACCGGTTCGGTCCCGGATGCGGCGGTGACGACGGACACGTGCGGCTCCTCGGTTATCGCGATGAACTGAGGTCGTGCGTCGGTGCGTTGCGCCCTGAGAGGCCCTGACTAGCCGGTAACCTTACTGCGCGGTAAGGCTCAACGGGGAGACCAGCGCTCGCTTTTCATGAGGTTTCCGAGACCGGACCAGGCGAAGTTCATCAGCGTCGCGGCGGCCTCCCGGGCCGTCACCCCCGGCGTCTCGTTCGCCCAGCTCGCCAGCGACTCGGCCGACCCGACCAGCGCCTGCGCGAGCGCGGCCACGTCCCGGCCGGTGATCTCCGCGCCCCCCTCCGCGTCCCGGGCCGCCTCCCCGATCAGCCCCGCCACGAAGTCCGCGATCTCGTCCCGCATCCGCGCCGCCTCCGTCGCGAACGGCTCGCCCTGGGTCCGCGCCTGCCGGCTCAGCACCACCCACGAGTCCGGGTTCCGGGCCGCGTACGTGAAGAACGCCAGCAGCCCCGCCCACAAGCGCTCGTCGACCGACACGCTCCGGTCCTCCACACCCGCGGCGACGGCCGCGAGCAGCGCCCCGGCCTCCCGCCGGATGCAGGCGGTGAACAGCTCCTCCTTGGAGTGCAGATAGAGGTAGACCAGCGGCTTCGACACCCCCGCCAGCTCCGCGATCTCGTCCATGGACGCCGTCTGGTATCCGTGCCGCGCGAAGCAGCGCACCGCCGCGTCCATCATCTGCCGCTCCCGCACGGCCCGCGGCAACCGCCGCGCCTTCGCCCCACCGGCCATGGCGCCCACCCGTCTCCAAGATCCTCTGGATGCCCCGCGAAAGCGTACGTGCCCCCTGCCCGGACGGGGGCAGGGGGCACGCGGGCGTACGGAGCCGTACGCGTCGTTCCGGTCAGGCGGCGGCCGTGACCGCGACCTTCTGGTCGGTCTCGCCGATCTCGACCAGGTCGTCGATCGGGGAGGCCGAGGCGTTCTCGTACGCGGTGTGGTCGAGGATCTTCTCGCGGGCGGAGACGATCACCGGGACCAGGGCTTGGCCCGCCACGTTGGTGGCGGTCCGCATCATGTCGAGGATCGGGTCGATCGCCATGAGGAGGCCGACGCCCTCCAGCGGGAGGCCGAGGGTGGAGAGGGTCAGGGTGAGCATGACCGTCGCGCCGGTGAGACCGGCGGTGGCGGCGGAGCCGATCACCGAGACGAAGGCGATGAGGAGGTAGTCGCCGATGCCGAGCTGCACGTCGAAGATCTGCGCGATGAAGATCGCGGCGAGCGCCGGGTAGATCGCGGCGCAGCCGTCCATCTTGGTGGTGGCGCCGAACGGGACGGCGAAGGAGGCGTACTCCTTCGGGACGCCGAGGCGCTCGGTGACCTTCTGGGTGACCGGCATGGTGCCGACCGAGGAGCGGGAGACGAAGGCCAGCTGGATGGCCGGCCAGGCGCCCTTGTAGAAGTGGAGCGGGTTGACCTTGGCGACCGTGGCGAGCAGCAGCGGGTAGACGCCGAAGAGGACCAGGGCGCAGCCGACGTAGATGTCGGCGGTGAAGGTCGCGTACTTGCCGATCAGGTCCCAGCCGTAGTCGGCGATGGCGAAGCCGATGAGGCCGACGGTGCCGAGCGGGGCGAGGCGGATGACCCACCACAGGGCCTTCTGGAGGAGTTCCAGGACCGACTCGGAGAGGGTGAGGATCGGCTTGGCGCGGTCGCCGAGCTTGAGGGCGGCGATGCCGGCGACGGCGGCCATGAAAACGATCTGGAGGACGTTCAGCTCGGTGAAGGGCGTGATGACGTCCGTCGGGATGATGCCGGTGAGGAAGTCGATCCAGGAGCCCTCGCGCTTCGGCAGCTTGCCGTCCTGCGGGGTGAGGCCGGTGCCGGCGCCCGGGTTGGTGATCAGGCCGATCGCGAGGCCGATGCCGACCGCGATCAGGGAGGTGATCATGAACCAGAGCAGGGTGCGGGTGGCGAGCCGGGCGGCGTTGTTCACCTTCCGCAGGTTGGTGATCGAGACCAGGATCGCGAAGAAGACGAGCGGGGCGACGGCCAGCTTGAGCAGCTGGACGAAGATGTCGCCGACCTGGCCGAGGGTCTCCTTCAGCCAGGAGACGTCCTGGCTGCGGGCGATCCAGCCGAGGAGGGCGCCGAGGACCAGACCGGCGATGATCTGGACCCAGAAGGGGACCTTCGGTATGCGGGAGGAGGCCGGGGACTTCGCCTCGGGCGTCGCGGACGCGGACACAGACACACTCCACAGGTGCGTATGGGGGCACTACGGGGACGGGGGTGCGGCGCGCACGCGCTCGGGCGCGGGCCGCTGCATGATGCCGGGGAGGTCAGAGCTCGCGGCAACAGACCGCGGACATACAGCGGCAGAGATCGACGTGCAGGCGCGCCACGAGCGGGGTGCTCGCGGCAGGAGAGGGGCGCACTGCGGTCGTCATGCCGAACACGTTAACACTTGAACTTTGAGAACCTCAAAGCCATTCTTTGGGGCGCGAGACCCGTTCCCCGCCTCCGAAACGCAGAACACCCCAGGCGGGAGCCTTGGAAGCTCCGGCCGGGGTGTCCGGGGTGGTGCGGTCTGTGATGAACCTTACGTAGCCTTTACACGACTTCCGCACGGTTCGGGCGCGGTCAGAGCGCGTCCTCCTGCGAGCGGTTCGCGGCGAGCCGGTCCTTGGCCCGGTCGACCTTCGCCACGACCTCGGCGCTCGCCCGGTCGCGCGCGCCGCGCAGGAGGACGAAGCTCAGCGGGGCGGAGATGACGAGGGAGAGGACGAGGACCCAGAGCAGGTTCGAGTCGCCGAGGCCGCGCGGCAGCACGCCGGCGTAGACGAGGCCCCACAGGGCGAGGAAGCACCCGGCGAAGATCCCGAGCCGCAGCAGGGTGTAGCGCAGCATGTCAGTCCACTCTTCCGTTCCGAAAGATCCCATACAGGACGAGTCCCTCCAGTGAAGCACGGGTGGGAACCTCCGCCGGGAGCGGGGTTGCCACCCGTCCCCGCGGTCCGCGCGACCGGGGTCCGGGAACCCTTGAGGAGCCCGCAGGGTAATAGATACGATGCATTTATGACCCTTACCTTCGAGGTGGACCCCGCCGTCGACACCGCCCTGCGCGACGGCGTGCTCGCCCTGTGGGCCGACGTCTCCAACGCCGACGGCGCCGTCGGCTTCGTCCCTCCCGTCACCGCGGACCAGATCCGCCCCGCGCTGCTCAGGCACCTCGTCGCGATGGAGCGGGGCGAGACCCGCCTCCTGGTCGGCCGCGACGAGGAGGGCGCGGTCGCCGCCACCGCGTTCTTCACCTTCAACGGCCACCCCCTCATGACGCACTGGGTGTGGCTCTACACCGTCATGGTCCACCCCTCCCACCAGGGCAAGGGGTACGGCACCGACCTGATGGCCGCCGTCGAGCACACCGCCCGCACCGCCGAGGGCTTCTCCGGGATCGAGGCCGTCCGGCTCACCTGCCGCGGCGGCACCGGCGTCGACGCCTTCTACGCCAAGTGCGGCTACAAGGAGGTCGGCCGCGTCCCCGACGCCATCCGCGTCGCCCCCGGCGACGACCGTGACGACATCATCATGCTGCTGCCCCTGCGCTGACCCGACAGGACCGGGCACGGATTGCCGGGTCCGCGACGCCCCGGCCTTCCTACGGTGAGGACACGGAACAGGAAGGACGGACCACGTGCTGGACCGGCTGAACGAGGCACTCGACCACATCGAGGAGCACCTCCGCGGCACACTCGACCCGGCCGTGCTCGCCCGGATCGCGGCCACCTCGGAGTACCACTTCCGGCGGCTGTTCTCGGCGCTGGCCGGGATGCCCCTGTCGGAGTACGTCCGGCGCCGGCGGCTGACCGTCGCGGGCGCCGAGGTGCTCGCCGGGGAGCGGACGCTGCTGGAGATCGCGGTCCGCTACGGCTACGGCTCCGGGGAGTCGTTCGCCCGCGCGTTCCGCGCGGTGCACGGCGTCGGCCCCGGGGAGGCCCGCCGTACCGGCGCGGCGCTGCGCTCCCAGCCGCGGATGTCCTTCCGCCTCGTCGTCGAAGGGAACAGCACCATGCGGTACAGGGTCGTGGAGAACGGCGCCTTCAGGATCATCGGGCGCGGGGCCAGGGTCCCCCTGGTCCACGAGGGGGAGAACCCGGCGATCGCGGCGCACATCAGGTCCATCGGCCAGGAGGCCCTGGACCGGCTCGCCCTCCTCTCGGACGGCAGTCCGGCCGGTGTGATCTCGGCCGTCACCCACCTCACGGAGAGCCGGGAGGAGGGGGCCGAGCTGGACTACTGGCACGGGGCCGTCAGCACCGCCCCGGTCCCCGCGGAGTTCGACGCGCTGGAGGTGCCGGCCGGCACCTGGGCCGTCTTCGAGGACGACGGGCCGTTCCCGCAGTCGCTCCAGTACCTCTGGCGCGACGTCTTCACCCAGTGGTTCCCGTCCAACCCGTACGCGAGCCGGCCGGGCCCCGAGCTGCTGGGCGTCCGGCCCTCGGCGGACTGGACGACGGCGCGGGCGGAGCTGTGGATCCCGGTGGAGCGCAGGGAGTCCTGAGGACCGTCCCGGGGGCGGACACGGGGGAGGGGGGGGGGGGGGGGGGGGGGGGGGGGGGGGTTCTTCCCCCCCCCCCCCCTTCGCCGTACGCCTCAGAACCGCATGAGCTGCGGCGACTCGCGCCGCTCCGGGTCGGGGCCCGGGTACTCGCGGATGATCTCGTAGCGGGTGTTCCGCTCGACGGGGCGGAAGCCGGCGTCGCGGATCAGTTCCAGCAGGTCCTCGCGGCCGAGCTTGTTCGGGGTGCCGTAGTTGTCGGCGTCGTGAGTGATCTTGTACTCGACGACCGAGCCGTCCATGTCGTCGGCGCCGTGCTGGAGCGCGAGCTGCGCCGTCTGCACGCCGTGCATGACCCAGAAGACCTTGACGTGCGGGACGTTGTCGAAGAGCAGCCGGGAGACCGCGAAGGTCTTCAGCGCCTCGGCGCCGGTCGCCATCGTGGTGCGGGCCTGGAGCTTGTTGCGGACCTTGCCGTCCTGCATGTCGACGAAGTCGTGCTGGTAGCGCAGCGGGATGAAGACCTGGAAGCCGCCGGTCTCGTCCTGGAGCTCGCGCAGCCGCAGCACGTGGTCCACGCGGTGGCGCGGCTCCTCGATGTGCCCGTACAGCATGGTCGAGGGGGTCTTGAGCCCCTTCGCGTGCGCGAGGCGGTGGATCCGGGACCAGTCCTCCCAGTGGGTGCGGTGGTCCACGATGTGCTGGCGGACCTCCCAGTCGAAGATCTCGGCGCCGCCGCCGGTCAGGGACTCCAGACCGGCCTCGATGAGCTCGTCGAGGATGTCGGAGGCGGACATCCCGGAGATCGTCTCGAAGTGGTGGATCTCGGTGGCCGTGAACGCCTTGAGGGAGACGTTCGGCAGCGCCTTCTTGAGCTCGGAGAGGGAGCGGGGGTAGTAGCGCCAGGGCAGGTTGGGGTGGAGCCCGTTGACGATGTGGAGCTCGGTGAGGTTCTCGTTCTCCATCGCCTTCGCGAGGCGCACGGCCTCCTCGATGCGCATGGTGTACGCGTCCTTCTCGCCCGGCTTGCGCTGGAAGGAGCAGTAGGCGCAGGAGGCGGTGCAGACGTTGGTCATGTTCAGATGCCGGTTGACATTGAAGTGCACCACGTCGCCGTTCTTGCGGGTCCGGACCTCGTGGGCCAGACCGCCGAGCCAGGCGAGGTCGTCGGACGCGTAGAGCGCGATGCCGTCCTCGCGGCTCAGCCGCTCACCGTCCCGGACCTTCTGCTCAAGTTCGCGCTTGAGTCCCGCGTCCATGTACGGCCGCCTCCTTTTATCTCCGAATTCAGGCGTGACCACCGTACTCCCCCGCCTTCGGGGCGGGAGGTACCCCCGTCGCCGGTCCGCGTCACTCCTCCTCGGGCAGCTCCCCGACCCGGTTCTCCCACTTCGTGGAGAGGACGATCGTGGTGCGGGTGCGGGAGACGCCCTTGGTGCCGGAGAGCCGGCGGATCGTCTTCTCCAGGCCGTCGACGTCGTTGGCGCGGACCTTGAGCATGAACGAGTCGTCGCCGGCGATGAACCAGCAGTCCTCGATCTCGGCCAGGTCCTTGAGCCGGCGGGCCACGTCCTCGTGGTCGGCGGCGTCGGAGAGGGAGATGCCGATCAGCGCCGTGACGCCGAGGCCGAGCGAGGCGGCGTCGACGGTGGCGCGATAGCCGGTGATGACACCCGCCGCTTCGAGGCGGTTGATGCGGTCGGTGACCGAGGGGCCGGAGAGCCCCACGAGGCGGCCGAGCTCGGCGTACGAGGCACGGCCGTTCTCACGCAGGGCCTGGATGAGCTGCCTGTCCACGGCGTCCATAGGGAAGAACCTTCCATTGTCCAGCGATACCGCGAGTTTAGGTATAGAATCTAAGGTACACAGGGAAGACGCCCTGTGAATCTTTCAGCAGATCAAAGACGATCTTTCAGGAGTGGTGTTCACCGTGTACACGATCGAGATGGCCTACGCACGCATGCGCGAGCTTCAGGACCTGGCCAACCGCTCGCGTGCCCACCAGCCGTCCGCCGCCTCGCAGCGCGCCGCGAAGAAGCGCGCCAAGAAGCGCTGATCACGACCGGGAGTCCCCCTCGTCCCGCCGGGCAGCAGCAGCGCCCCCACGGCCGAGCTCTCCCTCCCAACGGCGGTACAGCCGGTGCGGCACCCCTGCCGCGTCCAGCACCCGCCCGGCGACGAAGTCCACCAGATCCTGGATGTGCGTCGCCCCCGCGTAGAACGCCGGAGAGGCGGGCAGCACCACGGCGCCCGCCTCGTCCAGCGCCACCATGTGCTTGAGCGTCTGACCGTTCAGCGGGGTCTCCCGCACGGCGACGACCAGCGGCCGCCGCTCCTTCAGCGTCACGCTCGCCACCCGCTGGAGCAGGTCCTTCGAGAGCCCGAGCGCCACACCCGCCACCGCGGCGGTCGAGGCCGGGACCACCAGCATCCCCTTCGCCGGGTACGAACCCGAGGACGGCCCCGCGGCCAGGTCGCCGGCCGCCCAGTACCGCACGTCACCGAGCGCGCCCGAGACGTCGAAGGCGTCCGGCTTCCCGTCGGCGCCGCGCGCCAGCCAGGCCGCCAGGTCCTCGCGCCAGTGGGCGTCCCGGAAGGCGATCCCCGTCTCGTCGAGCAGCGTGAGCCGCGAGGCCCGCGACACCACGAGATCGACGCTCTCCCCGGCGTCGAGCAGCCCCCTCAGCACGGCGGCGGCGTACGGCGTACCCGACGCCCCCGAGACCCCCACCACCCAGGGCCGACGACTCTTCATCTCCTGCGACTCCACGATGGTGAGCCTATCCGGCCGGGGAAAGCCAGGCCGGGGCAAGGCCCGGCGCCCGCCCGCCCGTGGCCCGGACCGCCCGGGCCGGGCGGGGCCGCCCGGACTCTCCCCTCAGGCAGGCGCACAGGGGGTGTTCTAGAGTTGGTACCGATATGTCCGTCTTGTGGATCGCTGATCGGTACGCTCGCGCCCAGCAGGTCGCGAGCGCCGCGCGTCCGGCGGCGCGCCGGGCCCCCCACAGCCGCTGGGAGCCCCTGCTCGGCCTGGTCCCGCTCAGCGCCCCCCGGCCCCTCGGCGCACGCGCCGACCGGACCGCGGCCCACCGCATGGTCGACCCGACGGGCCCCGCCGAGGTCACCGTGATGCCCCGGCGCACCCTCGACGACACGTCGCTGCTGGTCTTCGCGGTGGAGTGGGAGGACGCCGGCGGTTTCGTCGTCAAGTACCCCCGCACCGACGGGGCTTCCGAGATCCTCGCCGAGGAGTGGGACCGCCTGCGCGCGCTGGAGGCCGACCGGCGCCTCGCCCCCTGGCGCCCCCTCCTGCCCCGGGCCGTCGGCGACCGGCCCGGCGGCGGCGCCCTCCACCGGCCGCTCGTCCAGACCCGGCTCACCGGCGTCCCCGCCTCCCCGCTCGTCCCCGGCGGACTCCTCGACCCGCGCCACGGCGTCACCGCCTCGCTCCGGCTGCTCGCCGCCCTGCGCGGCGCGACGGGCCGCAGCGAACCGGCCGCGGCCCACACCGCCGGGCGGGCGCACGCGCAACTCGACGTCCTGGCCGGGCGGATCGCCCGCCGCCGTCCCGGAGGAGGGCCCGCGGACCTGGACCCGGTGCGCCGCAGACTCGACGGGGCCCTGGCCGGCGCGACCCTGACCCGCGGCTGGACCCACGGCGACTTCCACCTGGGCAACGTGCTGCTCGACGAGGACGCGACCCGGGTCACCGGCGTCTTCGACTGGGGCGACGCCGACGCCGGCGGGCCGGCCGGGATCGACGCCTGCACCCTCCTCCTCGCGACGCGCGAGGCGCTCGGCGGCCCCCCGCTGGGGCAGCAGGTCGCCGACGTCCTCGACCGCGGACGGCTCCCCTCCGACGACCGCGCGCTGCTGGCGGCACACGGCGTCGACCCCGACAGCGGCGGCGACCCGACCGCCCTGCCCCTGCTGACCTGGCTGTGGCACGTGTCGGGAAACCTGCGCAAGACACGGCAGTTCGGCCACAGCCGCCGCTGGCTGGAGCGCACGGTCGCCCCCGTGCTCCGCGCCGCCGCCCGGAGCCCGGGCACGCCATGACCGGCGGGCGGGACCGGGCCCGCGACAGCTCCCGCGTGGCCCCGGGGCCGGACCGGGAGCGCGACGCCCCCCGCCCGGCCGACGCGCGAGACGGGCCGCCCTCCCGGGAGCCGGCGGCATCGCGCTCCGCCACCGCCCGCCGCTGGGCCGTCCGCGCGGCGCTCCCCGTCTCCCTCGCCCTGTGGCTGCTCTCGCTGCGCTCGGTCCCGCTGGAACGGATGCGCGACCTCGGACTGCTCCAGGTGCTGCCCCCGCTCTTCTGGGTCGCGACCGCCCTGCTCACCCTCGGGTTCTGCCTCGCCCTCGGCGACCGCCGCACCCACGGCGCCTGGCTGGCGGGCTACGTCCTCGGCCTGATCGCCCTCGTCCACGCGACCCCCACCCTGCTCTACCCGACGCTGCGCTACTCGTGGGCCTGGAAGCACCTGGCGGTCATCGACGCGATGATCCGGCACGACGGCGAGGTGCCGAACGCCGACAAGTTCTCCGTCTACAACGACTGGCCGGGCTTCTTCCAGCTCAACGCCCTGTTCCTGCGGGCCACCGGACTGGACTCGGCCGTCGGCTACGCCGCCTGGACGCCCGCCTTCGCCAACGCCCTGCTGCTCGGCCCGCTGCTCCTGCTGTACCGGAGCGTGACGAGGGACCGGCGGCTCGTCTGGGGCGCGGTGTGGGTCTTCTACAGCTGCTCCTGGGTGGGGCAGGACTACTTCGCACCGCAGGCCTTCGCCTTCCTGCTCTTCATGACCGTCATCGCCCTGGTCTTCCGGCAGCTGCCGTCGTCGGCGCACCCGCGGCCCGATCCACGGCGGCGCGGCGGCTGGCCGCCGGCGCTCCTCGCGGCCGTCGTGGTGCTCGTGGCCACGATCGTGGTCTCGCACCCGCTCACCCCGCTGATGCTGATCAGCGCCCTGGTGGCCCTGTCGCTGCCGCGCCGCAACCGCCGGGTGGCGCTGCCCCCGCTCGCCGTCACGCTCGTCTTCACCACCGTGTGGGACGCCACCGCGGCCCGCTCGTACCTCTCGGAGCACATCGACAAGCTGGTGGATTCCGTCTTCCGGCCCGAGGACAACGTCGCGTCCGGGCTGACGTCGCTGGGCGACGCCGCTCCCGGTCAGATCCTGCTGTCCTGGGTCGACCGGGGGCTGTCCGCGGCGGTCGTCGTCCTGGCCGTGGCCGGCTTCCTGGTCCGCCGCTGGACCCGGCGCTCCGGGCTGCCCCTGCTGGCGGTGGCCCCGCTCCCGCTGCTCGCCGTCAACGCCTACGGCGGCGAGATGCTCTTCCGGGCGTACCTGTTCGCGCTGCCCGCCGCCGCGTTCCTGGCCGCCGCGCTGCTGCTGCCACCGGGCGACCGGCGGCCCGCCGCCCGCGCGTTCGTCGTCTACCCCCTGTTCCTGGCCCTGCTCGGCGGCCTCTTCTTCGGCTACTACGGCAAGGAGGCGGCCAGCTACTACACCCTCGGCGAGGTCTCCGCCGCCCTCTACGTGACCGAGCACGCCCCGCCGGGCTCGACGGTCATCACGCTCACCTCCGACGTGCCCGGCCTCGACGTGGGCTACGAGCAGCACCGACGGATCATGCTGGCCTACCAGGATCCCAAGGACGTCAGACGCCTGCTGATCGACCCGCTGTCCGGCGTGACCGCGTTCGCCTACGGCGCCAGCCCCGAGCGGCCGGTGTACCTGGTGCTGAGCCGGGCCCAGGACATGAACGCCTACCTCACCGGAGACCTGCCGGGCGACATGTCGCAGCGGCTGCGGGCGGCGCTCGCCGACGCCCCGGGGTTCACCCGGGTGTACGCGGACGAGGACGCCGTGGTCTACCGCTACGTGACCCCGCGACCCGTCGGAGGCCCGCCGTGACCGTGACCCTCCCCCGCCTGGGGCTCGCCGCGTCGGGCTGGCTCGCGCTGCTCGCCACCCTGCTGCCGGACGCGGCGCCGGTGCGCGTGGCGGCGGTGACCCTGTTCCTGCTCGTCTGCCCCGGCCTCGCCGCCGTCCTCGCGCTGCGGCCGTCCGCCGCCACCGGCCGGGACGCGCACCGGTACGAGGTCCTGGAGGCCGCCCTGCTCACCCTGACGCTCGGCCTCGCCCTGGCCGCCCTGGTGGCCGTGGGCCTCTTCCTCGGGGAGGTCTTCACCGCCACCCGGGCGCTGCTCGTGCTCGCCGGCCTGACGTCCGTCCTCGCGCTGCTGCCCGGCCGCCGGCGTGCGGGGCCGGACGCCATGGCCGGTGCGCACCCGGGCGGCCCGCGGTGACCCGCCGCCGGACGGCGGGGCCGGCGCTGGCCGCGGCGCTGCTGGCGCTCACCGCCTGCGGCGGCCCGGCGGGCACCGCGGCGACGCCCGCGCCGTCCGCGTCCGCGACCCCCGCCTCCGTGTCCTCACCGGTGCCCCCGGGGCCCTGGAAGCTCGTCCTGGACGAGGGCTTCGACGGCTCCGACCTGGACTCGGCCCTGTGGGCCACCTGCTACGACTGGAACAAGGAGGGCTGCACCAACAGCGGCAACGACGAGCTGCAGTGGTACCTGCCGGAGCAGGTCTCCGTGGACGACGGGGAGCTCACGCTCACCGCCGAGCGCCGCGACACCGAGGGCAGCGACGACAAGACCTACCCGTGGCGGTCCGGCATGATCTCCACCGGTCGTGACCAGTGGTACGGCGAGCCGCGCCGGACCTTCACGTACGGGTACTTCGAGGCCGCGATCCGCGTGCCGGGCGAGGAGGGGATGTTCCCGGCGTTCTGGATGATGCCGGCGTCCCGCTTCACCCCGCCGGAGATCGACATCATGGAGTTCATCGGCTCCACGACCCGGGTCAACATGTACGTGCACTGGATCGACGCCGCCGGGGAACGGGCCCGGCAGCGCGGCGAGTACGGCCCCTCCGACTTCTCGGAGCGGTTCCACGTCTTCGGGCTGCTGTGGCAGCCCGACGCGCTGGTCTGGTACGTCGACGGCGTCGAGCGGATGCGGGTGACGGATCCGGAGAAGATCCCGGACGTGCCCATGGAGGTGCTGATCAACCTGGCGGTCGGCGTGCCCGAGGCGCCGCCCGACGCGGTCGACCGGGCCCGGATGACGGTGGACTGGGTGCGGGTCTGGCAGAAGTGACGCGACCGCGGGCCGCCCGGGGCGGGGGCCGGGTCAGGACAGGGCCCGGTAGGGCACGTTCAGCCGGGCCCGCAGCCGCCGGTAGGCGCGCCAGCCCCGGGTCCTGACGCCCTCGGGGAACGGCGCGACCGGTGCCGCGTCGCCGCGGGTCCACGACCGGAACCGGTCCCGGTCGGTGTCGGCGCGGACCATCAGCCGGGCGATGCGCAGCGGGTCGTCGTCCGCCGAGCTGAACGCGTCGCGCACGGCCGCGGCCGAACTCCACCCCGCCTCGCGGACCTGGGCCCGCACCGCGCGGCTGGAGTAGCCGTGCGGGTAGGCGAAGGCGTGCACCGGGTGGCCCAGGACGTCCTCCAGGTGCCGTCCGCATCCGCGTACCTCGTCCCGCAGCCGGCCGGGCGGGAGCGTGTCGAGCTGGGGGTGGGTGCGCGTGTGGCCGCCGATCTCCACGCCGAGCGCGTCCAGTTCGGCGAGCTGGGCCGGGCTCAGCATCCGCGACCCCGGCGGGAAGGGGCCCTCGGCCGTGTCGTCCAGGACGCCGGTGGTGACGTACAGGGTGGCGGGCAGGCCCCAGGACGTGAGCAGCGGGAGCACGGTCGCGCGGAAGTCGGCGAAGCCGTCGTCGAAGGTGAGGACCGCCGAGCGGTCCGGCAGCGGGGGGCCTCCGCGCTGCGCGGCGACGAGCCGCCGCAGGGGCACGATCCGTAGGCCGCTGTCGGCGATCTGGCCCAGCTGCTCGGCGAACGTCCGCGGGCTCACCGTGAACGGCGCGATCCAGGAAGGCGGGTCGTCGGCCACCGAGTGGTAGAGGAAGACGGGGACGGGGCTGCGCGGGACGTCCGCCGCCGGGCCCGCGCTCACGGCCGTCCTCCGGCCGCCGGGGCGGGCCGCCGCGCCGGCGCCGCGTCCGTCCCGGCGGGGGCGGGGCGCCGGGCGCGGCCCCGCGCGTACCCCGCGACCGTCAGGCCGACGCCGCCCGCGAGGGCTCCGGCCGTGCGCAGGCCGGCCGGACGGCCGGGCCGCAGGGCGCGGGCGACGGCGCGGGGGACGGTCGACCGCAGGTAGGCCCGCTCGCTGGCGAGGGCGGCCTGGCTGCCGCCGAGCCGGGCGACCTGTGCCTTGGACAGGCCCTCCGCGTAGCAGCGGGAGACGAAGTAGGACCAGGTGGCGCGGGCGGCGGGGACCCGGTGGCGGACCGCCGCCGCGGGCTCGTGGAGCAGGATGGCGTCCGGGCGGCGGGCCGCGATGCGCAGACAGAGCTCGGTCTCCTCGCAGCCGAGCGGACGGGCGCCGACCCGCCCCAGGTCGGCGCGGAACCCGCCGGCGGCGAGGACCTCGGAGCGCCGGAAGGACATGTTGGCGCCGATGAAGTTCCGCACCGGAGCGAGGTGGTCGGGCAGACCGTGGTAGGAGCAGCCGACCACCCAGTCGAACTCGGGCGGGAACCAGGCGGGCCGCCGGGTGGCCCACCGCGGCCGGACCAGGCCGCCGACTCCGGCCACGTCGGGGCCGGTGTAGCGGGCCAGCAGCCCGGCGGACCAGTCGGGTTCGGCGGCCGCGTCGTCGTCGAGGAAGGCGACGACCTCGCAACGGGCCGCCTCCACACCGGTGTTGCGGGCGCCGGACAGCCCCTGGCGCCCGGTGTTCGTGAGCACGCGGATGCCGTCGAAGGCGGCGCGGGAGCGCTCGTACAGCTCGGGGCAGTGGTCGACGACGAGGACGATCTCGTCCACGGGGTGCCGCTGGGCGTGCAGGGACCCGATCGCCGCCCGGATGTCGTCCCACCGGTCGAGGGTGTAGGCGCAGACGACGACGGTGACGCTCGGCAGGGTGTTCACGAGGACCTCCGGGTCTCGGTCGTGAGCCAGCGCGTGCGCAGGAGCAGCAGCAGGGCGGCGAGCAGTGAGGTGGCCGCCAGCCACGCCACCCCGGCCCCGGTGATCCCCAGGACCGGCAGCAGCAGTTTGGTGAGCCCGAGCACGAGCACGCACTCCGCGATCTGGAGCCCGACGGCCCAGTGCAGCCTGCGGCGGGCCCGCGACACGTCGATGGCGATGCTGACGACGATGTTCGGCAGCGCGGACAGGGCCAGCAGCCGCAGCAGGGTGGTGGCCTGGTCGGCGTAGGCGGCCCCGAAGACGGAGAGGATCTGCGGCGCCAGGGCCACCAGGACGAGGACGCCGGACCCGAGGAGGAGGCCCGTGTGGCGCAGGACCCTGCGCGCGTGGTCGGCCAGGTGCGCGGGGTCCCGCACGGCCTCCACCACCAGGGAGCTGCCCAGGTTGCGGGCGACCAGGTAGAGGACGTAGCCGACGACCCAGGCGAGGGAGAAGTAGGCGCTCTGCTCGGCGCCCAGGGCGTTGAGGACCATCAGCGGGACGAGGGTGTACGCCGCCATCCGGAAGAGCGAGCCGAAGTAGTCGGCGGCCGCGTAGCGCAGGGCCCGTTCGGGGCGCTGCGCCGTCGTCGACGTCCGGACGTGCTCGGGCACGGCCCGGCGCAGCAGCAGGTAGTTGGTGACGAGCAGGGAGACGGCGAGCGCCCCCGCCCAGGAGAGCAGGATGCCGGACTCGAAGGCGAGCACCGCGCCCATGCCGAGCAGGGCGATCTTCACGACGGCGAAGACCGTGTTCTCGGCGACCACCCAGCCGGGGCGGCGCACCGCGGTCAGCGCGCCGTCCTGCATCACGAAGACGGCGTATCCGGCGGTGGCGGCGACGAACCAGGCGGCGGCGACGGGGGTCCGCAGGAAGTCCAGGTCGGGGGCGACCACGGGCACCAGCAGCACGAAGACGGTGGCCGCCAGGGCGCTGACGCCGGCGCTCACGGCGTAGCAGGTGAGGATGAGCCGGCGGGTGTGGTGGCCGGCGGAGGGGACGAAGCGGACCAGGAAGTCGTTCAGGTTGAGCTGGCCGATGCCGGCGAGCAGCAGCGCCATGGAGAGCGCGGAGAAGCTGACGCCGACCACCTCGTCCTCGTACCAGCGGGTGGCGAGGACCCAGAAGACCGATCCGAGACCGGCGTTGACGAGGGAGCTGACGGCGAGGAGGTGCCCGTTGCGCAGCAGCGGGTCGCGGGAGAACACCGACCGGACGCCGGACCTGACCGCGGTGCCGAGGGAGCCGCGCGGGGCGGGGGAGCCTCGCGGGGCGGGGGGCGGCCTGTCGCCGGTGGGCGCCGGAGTCGCCCGGGCGTGCCGCGCCCGGTGCGGGGCGGGGGTGGCGTGGAAGGCGGACACCGCGGGTCCCCGCCGGGGTGAGGGGCCGGTCATCGTCCTGCGCCCCGCCTCCGGGTGTCGGGGTGGGTGCGGACGGCCGGGCGGTGGGGGGACCGCCGGCGCAGGAGCCGCTCCTCGCGGCGGCTGCGCAGGTAGCCGACCGGTCCGTAGAGCAGGCCGCGCAGCTCCAGACGGGCGAGCCGCGCCGGCGGGGCGCCGGCGGGGGTGTCCTGCCCGGCGCGTTCCCGGCTCCTGGCGAGGGCGTACCGCATCCCGCCGGGCAGCCGGCGCAGTAGCGCGGGCAGCATGCGGGGTTCGTGGACGAGCGCCCCGGCCAGGTAGGCGCCGAGGCCCGCCCCGTAGCCGAACGCCTGCGCCTCCAGGGCCTCCGGGGTCCTGCGGTGCCGGTGCCAGACGATCGCGCCCGGCTCGTAGGCGAGGGAGCGGCCGCGGGCCAGTACCCGGAAGAACGACAGCAGGTCGTCCCCGCCGCGCGCGGGGGTGCCGACGCCGGTGGCCGGGTCGAATCCGCCGAGCTCGCGCAGGAGCCCGGTGCGGAACGCCATGTTCGCGCCGGAGCCGAACCGGCCCGCGGTGAACGGGAAGAGGGGGTCGTCGGGCGGGGCGCTCAGTGACCAGGTCCGCGGGGTGTAGCCCTTGGCGAAGGCGCCGTGCCGCTCCAGCGCGACCTGCGCCTCGGTGTCCAGTTCGGCCGGGACGATGAGGCCGGTGACGCAGCCGGTCCTGGGGTCGGCCAGGAAGGGCGCGGCGAGCGCGGTCAGCCAGCGGCGGTCGACGAGCGTGTCGTCGTCGGTGAAGGCGACGATCGGGCCGCGGGCGGCGGCGAGGCCCCGGTTGTGGGCGCGGGCCAGTCCGGGCACGGGCTCGACCAGGTAGCGGACGGCGGGGCGGCCCGGCCGGGCGGACGCGCCGTACCGGCGGCTCACCAGTTCGCGGGTGGAGGCGTCCGCCGGGGCGTTGTCCACGACGACGATCTCGAACCGCGGGTACTCCAGCGCCAGCAGCGAGTCCAGGCAGTCGCGCAGCATGGCGGCGCGGTTCCGTGTCGCGACGACGACGCTCACCTCGGGCGCGCCGCCTCGGGTGGGCGGTCCGTCGCCGGGCCGGGGGCGGTGGCCCTCGGCCGCGGCGGGGAACTCCCGCAGCGCCGCCGTCTCGAAGGCCCGCCAGAGCTCCGCGGGCCCGCGGCCGGACGCCTCGGTCATGCCCAGCGGCCGTCCGTGGAGCCGTACGAGGCCGAGCGCGCGGCCGGTGGGCGCGTCCCCGGGCCGGCCGCCGGGGCGCCGGAAGGTCCCGGGTTCGGCGAGGTCGATGTCCACGACGGGCATCGGCGCGGCCGGCCCGGGCGGCACCGGGGTCACGGCGTGCTCCCCTCCCGCGGGGCGGCCGCGGCCATGGCGCCGGGGCGCTCGGACAGCAGTGTCCGCAGGACGCGGCGGCCGTCGGAGATCGCGTGCAGGTTGGAGCGGCCGTTGCGCCGGGGCAGTTCGAGGCTGGGGACCTCGGCGATCCGCAGTCCGGAGCGCAGGGCGTGCACGATCATCTCGGCCTCGATCTCGAAGCCGGTGGCGTGCAGGTCGAGCTGGTCGAGGAAAGTGCGGCGGAAGGCGCAGAAGCCGTAGCAGAGGTCGGTGAGCGAGGCGTCGTAGAGCCTGTTCACCAGGGCGAGCAGGGCGTGGTTGCCGAGCCGGCGGAAGCGGGTGATGTCGAGGGAGCCGCCGCCTTCGACGAAGCGGGAGCCCTTGACGAAGTCGTACCCGTTCTCCAGGAAGTGCACGAAGTGCGGGATCTCGGCGGGGGACATGCTGCCGTCGGCGTCGATCATGACGACGTAGTCGCCGCGGGCCTCCAGGAAGCCGGTGCGCAGGGCGTTGCCCTTGCCCTTGCCGCGCTGCTTGATGCTGCGGACGGTGGGCAGGATCTGGGTCGCCACGCGGACGGTGGCGTCGTGGGAGTCGCCGTCGACGAGGAGGACCTCGCCGACGCAGTCGGGTATCTGCTCGAAGACCCAGGGGATGTTGCGCGCCTCGTTGAGGGCCGGGACCACCAGGCTGACGGCGGGCCGGGTCGGCACTTTGTCGCCGGCGCGCCGCATGGGGTGCGGCGGCGGGTCGGTGGAGCGGCGTACGGGGTGGTCGTCGACGGGCCGCGAGTCGGTGCTCTGCGACAGGGTCGGGTGCGTGGTCATGATGGGGCTCCGGATCGAATCGGTGCACGGTTCGGTGTCCGTGCTGCGGAGGCCGTCCGCCGGAACGCGGTGCGAGGCGTGTCGCCCGGGAAATGCACCGTACGTTTACGACGTATATGTACACTTTATCCCTGGATGTTCTCCGGTCAAGGCGGGCACATGTCGATCGAGAAGGAGCCCCCGCGGGGGCGCAGGGCGCCCGGCCGGCGCGCCGGCGACCACGGGCGCTACGGCCGGCTGAGCCGCGAGCGGGTGCTCGCCACCGCCCTGGCCCTGGTCGACCGCGAGGGGCTGTCCGCGCTGAGCATGCGCCGGACCGGCGCGGAGCTCGGGGTGGAGGCCATGGCGCTGTACCGGTACGCCGCCGGGAAGGACGCGCTGCTCGACGGCCTGGTCGAGGCGCTCTACGCCGAGCTGGAGGAACGGCTCGCGGCCTCCCCCGAGGCACCTGGATGGCGGGACGAGCTCCATCGGATCGCCGGGGACACCTACCGGGTCGTCTTCGCCCATCCCCACGTGGCCCCGCTCCTGGCCACCCGGATGCTGGCGGTCCCGCTCGCCCGCCGCCCGCCGGCCGTCCTCCGGGCCCACGAACGGCTCCTGGTCCTGCTCGGCCGGGCGGGACGGGACGAGGAGGCCACCGTGGCGGCCTTCCGGGCGGTGACCGGCTGGCTCCTCGGCTACGTCCTCGGGGACCTGCGGGCCATGGTCGACAACCCGGACGAGCCCGATCCCGCCTTCCGGCTGGGCCTGCACCGCATGCCGGCCGACGCGTTCCCGCGACTGCGTGCCGCGGCGCCCGCACTCGCGCTGCGCGGCGGCCCCGAGGGCCTGGCGGCCGGCCTCGACGCGCTCCTGGACGGCTTCGACGGCGGGGCCTGACGGCCCCGCGGCCCGTCCGTCAGAGCGACAGCCCGCGGACCAGCAGGTCCAGCAGGGCGCAGACGAACAGGCTGATGCCGATGAAGCCGTTCGTCGTGAAGAACGCCCGGTTGAGCCGGGACAGGTCGTGCGGCTTGACGATGGTGTGCTCGTAGCAGAAGGCGGCCACGACGATCACCAGGCCGATCCAGAAGAAGAGCCCCGCGTCGGTCGCCACCGCGTACCAGACGAGCAGTGCCGTGGTGACGACCGCGGAGACGCGGGCCCCCCACAGCGCGGCCGGCACGCCGAAGCGGGCCGGCACGGACATCACGCCGTGCGCCCGGTCCGCCTGGACGTCCTGGCAGGCGAAGATCAGGTCGAAGCCGCCGATCCAGACGCCCACCGCGAGGCCGAGGATCACCGCCTCCCAGGACCACTCGCCGGTCACCGCGAGCCAGGCCCCGATGGGCCCGATCGCCTGGGCGAGGCCCAGGATGGCGTGCGGGAAGTTCGTGAACCGCTTGCCGTAGGGGTAGACGACCATCGGGATCACGGCGAGCGGCGCGAGGGCCAGGCACAGCGGGTTGAGCAGGGCCGCGGCGCCGAGGAAGACGACGACGGCGATGCCCGCCCCGGTCCACGCCGACCGCACCGACACCGCGCCCGTGACCAGCTCGCGCTGGGCGGTGCGCGGATTGCGGGCGTCGATCTCGCGGTCGATGATCCGGTTGCAGGCCATCGCGAAGGTCCGCAGGCCCACCATGCACACCGTCACCAGGAACAGCGTCCACCAGTGGACGTTCCGGTCGAGCCGGAACATCGCGGTGAGGGAGGCGATGTACGCGAAGGGCAGCGCGAAGACCGAGTGCTCGATCATCACGAGGCGCAGGAACGACTTCGTGCGCCCCGGCGTGGCGCCCGGTACGGCGGCCGTGGTCACAGCCCGTACTCCTTCCAGCGGCGGTCCACCAGGGCCGCCGTCGCCGGGTCCGACTCCACCATGTCCGGCCAGCCGCCGTCCCGGGTGTAGCCCTCCTCGGGCAGCTTCTTCGTGGCGTCGATGCCCGCCTTGCCGCCCCAGAACTGCTGGTAGGAGGCGTGGTCGAGGTGGTCGACGGGTCCCTCGACGACCGTGAGGTCGCGGGCGTAGTCGGTGTTGCCGAGGGCCCGCCAGGACACCTCGTGCAGGTCGTGGACGTCGCAGTCCTTGTCGACCACGATGATCAGCTTGGTCAGTGACATCATGTGCGCGCCCCAGATGGCGTGCATGACCTTCTGCGCGTGCTTGGGGTACTTCTTGTCGATCGAGACGATCGCGCAGTTGTGGAAGCCGCCCGACTCCGGCAGGTGGTAGTCGACGATGTCCGGCACGATGATCTTGAGCAGGGGGAGGAAGAACCGCTCCGTCGCCCGCCCCAGCGGCCCGTCCTCGGTCGGCGGCCGGCCGACGACGATCGACTGGAGCAGCGGACGCTTCCGCATGGTGATGCAGTCGATCTTCAGGGCGGGGAAGGGCTCCTGCGGGGTGTAGAAGCCGGTGTGGTCGCCGAAGGGACCCTCCGGGAGCATCTCGCCCGGCTCCAGCCAGCCCTCGACGACGACCTCGGCGTTGGCCGGGACCTGGAGCGGGACGGTCTTGCAGTCGACCATCTCGATCCGCTTGCCCTGCACGAAGCCGGCGAAGAGGTACTCGTCGATGTCGCCCGGCAGCGGGGCCGTCGAGGCGTACGTGACGGCCGGCGGGCAGCCGAAGGCGATCGCGACCGGCAGCCGCTCGCCCCTCGCCGCGGCCACCGCGTAGTGGTTGCGGCTGTCCTTGTGGATCTGCCAGTGCATGCCGATGGTGCGCTTGTCGTGCCGCTGGAGGCGGTAGAGGCCCAGGTTCCGCACCCCCGTCTCGGGGTGCTTGGTGTGGGTGAGCCCCAGGTTGAAGAAGGAGCCGCCGTCCTTGGGCCAGGTGAACAGCGCCGGAAGCAGGTCCAGGTCGACGTCGTCCCCGGTGAGGACGACCTCGTGCACGGGCGCCCCGTCGGACTTCACCTTCTTCGGCGGCACGTGGATCATCGAGCCGAGCTTGCCGAAGGCCTCCCGGACGCCGACGAAGCCGTGCGGGAGCTCGGGCTTGAGCAGCCCGCCGATCTTCTCGCTGATCTCGGCGTACGACTTCAGGCCGAGCGCCTTGAGGAGCCGGCGGTCCGTGCCGAAGACGTTCATCGCGAGCGGCATGGCGGCGCCCTTGACGTTCTCGAAGAGCAGCGCCGGGCCTCCCGCCTTGTTCACCCGGTCGACGATCTCGCCGACCTCCAGGTACGGGTCGACTTCGGCCTTGATGCGCTTGAGGTCGCCTTCGCGCTCCAGGGCCCTGAGCAGCGAGCGGAGATCGTCGTAAGCCATAGGGGCCAGTATCCGCCACCGGCTAGGCTTGAGTCGTCACCGGGGCCGTCGAACCGGCCTCCGCCGTTGCTTCCAGGGGGCTCTCCCGCATGCTCAGGGCACTGATGTACATCCTGCCGCTGGCGCTGACGATCTACGCCTTCATCGACTGCCTCAACACCCCCGAGGACGAGGTCAAGCACCTGCCCAAGGTCGTCTGGGTCATCGTGATCCTGCTCTTCTGGATCGTCGGCCCGGTCGTCTGGTTCGTCGCGGGCAAGCAGCGGCGCGCCCGCGCCGGCGACCGCGCGTCCTCCGGGTGGGTCGCCCCCGACGACAACCCCGAGTTCCTGAAGTCCCTCCGCGAGGAGGGTGCCGCCGACCGGAAGCCGGCCGCCGACGAGTCCCGCCTGGAGGACTGGGAGGCGGACCTGCGCCGCCGCGAGGAGGAGCTGAGGAAGCGGGAGGGCGGCGAGGACGGCGACCGCGGCAAGGCCCGCGACGAGGAGACCGAGGGCTGATGGAGCTGCGGCTCCTCGCCACCTTCGAGAAGGTGGCCGACGTCCTCTCCTTCACCCGGGCCGCCGCCGACCTCGGATACGCCCAGTCCAGCGTCACCGCGCAGATCCGCACCCTGGAGTCCTCGCTCGGCGTGGAGCTCTTCGAGCGGCTCGGCAGCCGCATCCGGCTCACCGAGGCCGGGGAGCGCCTCCTGCCGTACGCGCGCCGCATGGCCGAGCTGGCGGAGGAGGCCCGGACGGCGGTCGCCGTCTCGGCGGAGCCCTCGGGCCCGATCGCCGTCGGCACCATGGAGTCGCTCACCTCCTACCGGCTGCCGCCGCTCCTGGAGTACTTCCACCACCGCTATCCGCAGGTGCGGCTGACCCTGCGGCCCACCCTCGGCGACGAGACCCGCCGGGCCCTGCGGCAGGGCACGTACGACGTCGGCTTCCTGATGGAGCCGGAGACGGAGCACGAGGGCCTGGAGTCCGAGGTCCTCGCCCCCGAGCCGCTGGTCCTGGTGGCCGGCCCGGACCACCCGCTGGCCGGCCGGGCCGGGCTGACCGCCGCCGACCTCGCCGGGGCCCTGCTGGTGGGCACCGAGCCGGGCTGCCCGTACCGCGACCTCTTCGAGCGGGAGCTGCGGGAGTGGGCGCCGCCGTTCATGGAGTTCGGCACGATCGAGGCGACCAAGCGCGGCGTGGCCTCGGGCCTCGGGGTCGCCCTGCTGCCCCGGGTCGCCGTCTCCGGGGAGCTGGCGTCCGGGGAGCTGGTGGCGCTGGACTGGGAGGCGCCCTTCACCCTCTTCACCCAGCTCGCGTGGCGGCGGGGGAAGCGGCTTCCGCCGCACGTCCGGCTGTTCGTGGAGCAGGCGCGCCGCCTCGTGTCGGAGCAGCGAGGGTGACCTTCAGGCTCGCCAGGACGATCAGCGGGACCCCGAGCGCCTGCACGAGCCCGATGTGGTGGCCGTACACGGCCCAGTCGACCCCCAGGGCGACCGCCGGGTAGGTGAAGGCCAGGACGGCGATCTTGGCGGTCGGCAGCTTGGCGTAGGCCGCGTACATCAGCACGTACATCAGCCCGGTGTGGATCAGTCCGAGCCCGGCGAGCCACGCCCAGCCGGCGCCGAGCCCCGCCGTCGCCCCCAGGTCGGCGAAGGGCAGCAGGAGCGGGATGCCGACGAGGACCTGGACGAGCGCGACCAGATGGGGCCGTACGCCGGTGACGCGCCGGGTGACGAAGGTCGACAGGGCGTAGAGCACGGCCGCGGCGAGCGCGAACCCGAGCCCCTTCAGCGAGGCGGTGTCCCCCGGCCGCACCCCGGAGACCAGCACGAGCCCGGCGAAGGCGACGGCCAGCCAGCCGAGCTTCCCGGCGGAGATCCGCTCCCTCGTCAGGACCGCCCCCAGCAGCACGAGGAAGAACGGCTGCGTGTGGTAGGCGACGGTCGCGAGGGAGATCGAGCTGGCCTCGTACGCCTCGAAGAGGAACACCCAGTTGAAGACGATGAACACCCCGCCGAGCGCGGCGAGTCCAAGCTTCCGCGGCGTGAAGCCGTGGCCGGTGAAGTAGCCCCGCGCCAGGCTGTACGCGCCGAGGGCGGCGGCCCCGAAGAGGCACCGGAAGAAGACGACCTCGAAGGGCGAGGCGCCCGACTCGACGACGAAGACGCCGAGGGTGCCGGAGAGCACCATGGCGAGGGTGAGTTCGACGGTTCCCCTGGTCTCGTTTCTCATGCCGGCGACGCTACGAGCGGGGCCGCCGGCCGGTCCACGGGCCAGTGGGGGGTCCTGCCGATGGGGGCGATCGGCGGAGCCGATGGGCGCCCCGCCCGGCGGCCGCCGGAGATGGGACGCGCACGCGGAATACCTTCGGGCGAGGCGTAGTTGGCACCCGGTACCCGACGAGACCGGAGCAGACAGACATGACCTTCGACGCCGCGCCCGCAGCGGACCGCACCGACCGCTCGTTCCTCTTCGTCCTCGGCAGCTCCCGCTCCGACGGCAACTCCGAGATCCTGGCCCGCGCCGCCGCCGCGCACCTGCCCGCCGACGTCCCGCAGCGCTGGGTGGACCTCAACCGGCTGACGCTCCCCGACTTCCAGGACGGGCGGCACGAGGACGCGGGCCGGGAGCCCGGGGAGACCGAGGAGCTGCTGCGCCGGGCCACCGTGGAGGCCACCGACGTCGTCATCGTCTCGCCGCTGTACTGGTACAGCCTCTCGGCGCAGACCAAGCGCTACCTGGACTACTGGTCGGGCTGGCTGAACGTGCCGGGCTCGGACTTCAAGGAGCGGATGGCCGGCCGCACCCTGTGGGGGGTCTCCGTCATGGCCGACGACGACCACCGGGTCGCGGAGGGCCTGGAGACCACCCTGAACCACTCCGCCGCCTATCTGCGGATGCGGTTCGGCGGCGTCCTCACCGGCACGGGCTCCCGCGCCGGCCGGGTGCGCGCCGACGGCGACGAAGCGGAAGGTGACGGAGGCCCTGGTGAAGAAGTTCGCCGGGCAGCAGATCCTCGTCATCGGCCAGTACATCGACCAGCTGGAC
>NZ_JBVJMN010000045.1:0-70493 GCF_055584185.1 Streptomyces sp. NPDC104202
GGGGGGGGGGGGCGGGGGGGGGGGGGGGGGGGAGAGGAGGGGGGGGGGGGGGGGGGGATGGGGGGGGGGGGGGGGGGGCGCCCCCTCCCCCCCCCCCCCCCCCCCCCCCCCCCCCGACGTGCGGAACCTCCGCCGCTCGGGGGGGGTACGACGGAGGCTCCGTCGACTCTTCTTCCCTGGCGCCGATCCGGATGCAGCAGATCCCGGGGAATTCACCCGGGTTCCTTCCAGGCGCCCGCTCAGGCGGCGCGCGCCTCCGTCGGGTCGAGCGGACCGAGCACGTAGTGCTCCACCGCCCGGGCCGGGTCCTCGCCCGGCGGCATCCTCGGCGGGCTGCCGGTCACCGCGCGGTCGGCGAAACCCCCGGCGAGATGCGGCATGCGGACGTCGACGACGCGGATGCCCCGTCTGCGCTGTTCACGCCCCACCACCGCGAGCCACGCGGCGAGCGCCGTCTTCGACGCCGTGTAGTCGGCTGTCCCCAGCGGCGGCTTGTCCACGACGATCCCGGTGACGACCACGACGGCTCCCCCGGGCTCCAGAGCCGGCAGCGCTCCCCGTACGACGGCCATGGGGGCCAGGGCGTTCACGGTCATGAGGTGCTCGGCGGCCGCGTCACCGACGTCCTCGGCGCGGCCGAAGCCCGCGACGCCGATCGCGACGACGACCGTGTCCAGACCTCCGAGGGCCCGCGCGGCCCACGGCCCCAGGGCGGCGCATCCGTCCAGGTCGTAGGCGTCGAAGGCGCGGTGCGGGCAGCCGCCCAGCAGGTGCGACCGCTCTTCCAGCCGCACCGCGTCACGGCCGGCGAGGGCCAGCGAGGCGCCTCTCCCCGCGGCTGTCCGCGCGGTCAGTCCCCCGATCATTCCCGTCGCCCCCACGACGAGCGTCCTCGCTCCGGCCATCGGCGGGCCTCCTTGGCAGACTGAGCCGATCCAATACTCGTACAGGGTTCCCCTCCGCGGTCCTTCCGGGATGCGCCCGCCCGCTTCCGCCGCGCGGTACGTCCGGAGGACGCCACCGGAAGGAATCACCGGAACACAGGCACCGCAAGAGGGTCCCCCTTCGGGACACCTCCCCGGCCAAGGGCTCAAACCCGCTTCGGTCGTCCGTCATGTGCGGCAGCCGCGGGCGAGTCCGTGGTGGCGGCGGTGCGTCCCAGTGAGGCCTCCTCGATGCGGCCGCCGTGACCGAGCAGGCCGGTCTGGTCGAAGGCGTAGTCGCGCATCAGGCGCGGCAGGTCGCGCCGCGACACGAGTTCGACGAAGAGGGGGAAGACGGGGCGCCCGACCTGGGCGAGCCTGAGCCAGGGCGGCGCGTAGACGGACCCCGCGCGCCGGTCGACGCCGCGGGCGATCCAGTCCGACACCTGCTCCACCGAGTAGACGCGGCGGGCGGGAGCGGGCATGTGTCCGCGCAGCTCCCGCAGGACCGTGTGGCGGTCGACGTCGCGGACCATGTCGGTGTCGGTCCAGTGCAGGTACGCCACGCCCACGGCGACCCCCTGGTGGGCCACTTCGGCGCGCAGGGAACGGGCGAAGGCCTCGGCGCCGGCCTTGGAGGCGCAGTACGCGCTCATCATGGGGGCCGCGCCGAACGCCGCCGTCGAGGCGACCTGGAGGAAGTACCCCCGTGTGCTCCGCAGCCCCGGGAGGAAGGAACGCGCGGTGATGGCGCTCCCGACGAGGTTGACCTCGACGACCCGCCGCCACGTCTCGGGGTCGGACGTCTCGAAGGGGCCGCCCTCGGCGACGCCGGCGTTGGCGATGACGACCGAGGGGGCGCCGAGGTGCCTGGTGACGTCGTCGGAGGCTCGGCGCATGGCCGCGTCGTCGGTGACGTCGACCTCGACGATGTGGCTCTCGGTCGGCAGGGTCCTGGCGACGGCTTCCAGCGTGGCGGCCTCCCTTCCGAGCAGGGCCACCTTCGCCCCTCGTTCGGCGAGCCGCAGCGCCAGGCCGGCGCCCAGCCCGCGGGCTGCTCCCGTGACGACTGCGGTTCGTCCCTGCACTGCCCGTGAGCGGGCCATGGCTGCCTCCTCGGGAACCGGCGGATCACGCGCACGGCGGCTGCCCGCCCGTCAGCCGGGTCACACGTCCGCGGCGGGCGACGTTCGCCCCTCCACGACCTCTTCTCCCCCGGCAGGCATCCGGATGCGGGCCGGGGGGAGGGCCCGCCTCACCCTGACGGCCCCGCGCCCGGGCACCGCCGGCGCCGCCGGACCACCGGCTCCACGCACCACCTGGTGCCTCGGACCCGTTTCGGGCGCCTCCGTCACGACGCGGTGGATCCTCCCCCGGCTGTGGTGGCGGCCACGATCTCCGCCCGTCGCGCCCGGGCCCAGGCGTACTCCGGGTCCATGGCGAGCGCCCGGTCCAGGTCCGCGAGGGCGAGATCGCTGCGGCCCAGGGCGTGCTGGGCAAGGGCGCGGCTGCCCAGCGCCCACGTGTAGCCGGGGTCGAGCCGCAGAGCGCGGTCGTACTGGGCAACGGCCTCCGCGTACCGGCCTCGTTCGCGCAGCGTCTCGCCCCGTTCGCCGACCAGCCACGGGTCGTCCGGGGACAGGGCCTGCGCCCGGTCCAGGTCCAGGACCCCTCCGTCGGCGTCACCCAGCGCGCGCCGGAGCCGCGAGCGCCTGACCAGGGCCCAGACGTAGTCCGGCTCCAGGGCGAGGGCCCGGTCGAGGTCCACCAGCGCCTCTCGGGGGCGGCCCAGGCGTCGCAGGACGTCCGCCCGGCTCGCCCGCATCCAGGTGGTGGTGGGCGCGATGCCGAGGGCTCGGTCGAAGTCCGCCAGCGCCTCGTCCAGGCGTCCGGCAAGGCGGTACGTCTCCCCGCGGTTCCCGAGAGTCCGCTCCCCGTCCGGCATCAGGGCGCAGGCACGGTCGTGGTCCTCCAGGGCCCGGTCGAAGGCGCCGAGCACGCGATGGGTCACCGCCCGCCCGGTGTACGGCCGCGGCGCGCGCGGGGACAGTTCGATCGCCCGGTCGAAGTCGGCGAACGCCTCCGCGAACTCCCCGCGTCTGCGGTACGCCTGCCCCCGGACCGACAGGGCCCCGGCGCGCCGGCCGTCGGTGAGTCCGGCCCGGCCGAGGAGCATGCCGAGGACGGCGATCGTGCCGCGCTCCTCGTCCCGCAGGGCGTCGAGCAGCCCGGTCCCCCATTCCCGCAGCACGCTCGCGTCGCCGTCCTCGCCGGCCGCCCGGACGGTGGCCGCCCAGCGGCGGGCCACCTCGGGTCCCTCGTCGCACGCGTCGACGCCGTCGTGGAGGATGGCGGGGAGCGCCTCGCGCGGGTTGGCGCACAGCAGGTGGTACGCCTCCTCCAGGCGCGCGGCCCGCCAGCCCTCCTCGCCCCAGCACAGGTGCGGGCCGAGGCCCCTGGCCTCGATCTCCCGGCGGTCGGTGAAGCAGCGCGCGAGCCGTTCGTGCGCCGCCCGCCATCGGCCGCCGGAGGTGGTGCGCTGTAGCCGCAGCATCGGTGCGCGGACGACCTCGTGGTAGCGCGCCCGGTCGCCGCGCACGTCGACGAACGGGAGGGCGCGCAGCCAGCCGAAGAGGTCCGTGCCCGGGTCGTCGGCGGCGGCACGGAAGACGTCCTCGTCCAGGTGGCGGGGCAGCGCACCGGAGAGGGCGGCCGCGCGGCGCACCGGGTCGGACTCCCCGCGCAGGAACCGCTCGACGGCCGTGGTGCTGGGATCGTCCACGGCGCCGGCCTGGGCGGCGGTTTCGGCCAGGGTGGACACGAGGACGGGGAGGCCGCCCGAGAGGCGCAGCACGTCCCGCACCACCGGCTCGGCGTGGACTCCGCGCCCGCCCAGGTAGGTGCGGGTCTCCGCCTCGGAGAAGGGGGCCAGGGGCAGGTCGACGACGAGGTCCGCCCAGTCGGCCCAGTACGCGGGTTCCAGGGTCCGCTGGCCCGCGAGGGTCACGACGACGTCGCCGGGCAGCGCCCCGTACCTCTCGCCGGCCAGCAGGTCGCGCAGCCAGCGGTCCAGGAAGGGTGCCGTCCGCTCGTACGTGTCGAGGAAGAGGGCCACCCACGGGACCTCGTCGGCGATCCGCCCGACCTCGGTGACGAACACCGGGGTGACGACCGAGAGCGGGTCCAGGACCAGTTGCACGTCGTCGTGGCTCCGCAGCCGGGCGCTGAGCACGGTCCGGAGCCGGTCGGCGCCCTCCGCGACCTGGCCGGGATCGAGCGCTCCGGCGAGTGCCCCGACGACCGGGAGCATCCCCAGGCCGGTGAGGGCCGCCTGGGCGGTCGCGCGCGCCGCCGGGGTCGGCGCTACGGGTTCCGCCGGGTCGCCGCCGGGAGCGCCGAGCGCGGACTCCGCCTCGTGACGGCGCTGCCGGTAGGTGTGCAGGAGGCGGTCGACCGCCTTCAACGGGTGCCCCTGCTCGCCGCATCGGGCGCTGACGGCGGCCATGACCTCCATGCCGCCGGCCTGGGAGTCGTCCGTGCGCGCGGTCACCGCACCGTGCTCGCGGGCGATCCGCTCCAGCTCCTGGAGCAGGGACGTCTTGCCGATGCCGGCGTTGCCGCGGACGTGGAAGAGGAAGCGGTACGCAGGATCCTCGGGCCCCAGGGCGAAGTTCCTCCGGTACGCGTCGAGTTCGGCTCCCCGTCCGAGGAATCCGGCGCGCCTTCGGCGTTGGATCAGCTCGCGCATCGACGGTCTCGGGGTGTGCGGGGCAGCGGCCATGCCGTGCAGTCTGGCAGCAGTGCGGCGGCTCCGTCAGGGGCCCTTCGCGCCCGCGGCGCGCGCGGCGGTCACGGTCGGGCGCCTGCCGGACCCGGTCATCGCCGGGGCGGGCTCGCCGGCACCGCGGTGTCGGCGTCGGTGTCGCGCAGCTCGGCCAGCAACTCGCTCTGTCCGGCCAGGAGTTCGGTGAGGATGCGTCGTGCGGCGCGCAGCAGGTCGGCCACGTCACCGCCGGCGAGTGCGTAGCTGACGGTCGACCCGTCCCGTACGGAGACGACGATGCCGGACCGACGGAGGACGGCGAGTTGCTGTGAGAGGTTGGACGGTTCGATGTCGATCTCGTTCAGGAGCTCGCGGACGGGCACCGGGCCGTTCTGGAGGAGTTCGAGGACGCGGATCCGGGCGGGGTGTCCGAGCATGCGGAAGAACTCCGCCTTGGCCTGGTACAGCGGCACCTGCATGCGACAACACTCCCACCCGGGTACGACGATTCCAAGGGCTACCGGCCGGACCTGCCGGTTTCTCCACGCCCAGCTCCTGTCATTCTCCCGCTTCCCGGCTCCGGCACGCCCCCCGGCTGATCACTTTCAGATGTGTCGAGTTGAAGAATCCTTCAACTCGTGGGCGCGCGAAGCCGGGAACGGGAGAGAACGACTACAGCTCCAGTTCCGCTTCGATGCGCTTCAGCTGGTGCCTGGCCATGGCCAGGTTCGCCCGCGCCTTGTCCAGCACGAGGTACAGGAACAGACCGTTGCCGCCACGGCCGCCGAGCAGCCGGATGAGGTGGTACTGGCTCCCGAGGGTGATCAGCACGTCCTCGATGTCGTCCCTGAGGTCCAGCATCTCCATCGTGCGGACCTTCGCGCGGATCACGTCGGTGTTCCCCGCCGCGGCCACCGACAGGTCGAGGTCCTTGCCCCCGCCCAGCGTCCCCAGCGCCATGCCGCTCGTGTAGTCGACGAGCGCCACCCCCAGACTTCCCTCGATCGAGGTCATCGCCTCCTTCAGAGACGTCTCCACAGTCAACATCAGTACTCGCTCTCTGTGTTCGCGACCGCCCGGCCGACCTCACGCCGCAGCCGGATCTTGAGCGCAGACGCTACCCACTGACCGCGAGGACGTCAGGGACATCGGAAATCCGGCCGGATTCCGTCCCCGTGATCCGACACCCGACGAGCCGCCCGCGAGGCCCCGGGCGCCGGAGCGGACGGCGGGGGGGCATGGGCGGGCAGGTCGTCGGTTCTGCCGCGAGAGGCGTTGCTCGACCCCTCGGCCGGGGGTCGCCGGAAACCCGGATGCCGCCGTCGCCCCACGCCCCTACCCTCACCCCATGCACCATGAATCCGCCCTGCTGAACGTCATCGACGTGGAAGCCACCTGCTGGAACGGACAACCGCCGCCCGGGTCCGTCAACGAGATCATCGAGATCGGCCTCACCGTCGTGGACGTGCCGGCCCGCCGCCGCGTGTCCCGCCACCGCGTGCTGGTCCGCCCGGCCCGGTCGACGGTGAGCGCGTTCTGCACCGAACTGACCGGCCTGACCCAGGCGGAGGTGGACCGGGGCGTCACGTTCGCCGAGGCGTGCCGGATCCTCGCCGAGGAGCACGGCGCCGGGGTACGGCCCTGGGCCAGCTGGGGCGAGTACGACCGCCGGCAGTTCGCCCGGCAGTGCCAGGCCGACGGGATCCCCTACCCCTTCGGCTACCCGACGGACCGTACCCACACCAACGCCAAGGCCGTGTTCACCGACGCGTACGGGCTCCGCAGGAAGCCCGGCATGGCGCAGGCCCTCCACATCGCGGGCCCGCCCCTCGAAGGGCGCCACCACAGCGGCGAGGACGACGCCTGGAACATCGCGGCGCTCGTCCTCGACGTGGTGAACCGTGAGGCGTGGCCGCAGAAGGTCCCGCACTCCTGAACCACGCGCCCCAACAGGTCTCCACGCCGCGGACGCGCTCCGCGAAGGGGCAGGATGGGGCCATGATCGGCTACTGGAACCCCCTGCCCACGGCCCGCCAGGTACTGGAGGACACAGGGGAGCGCGCGGAGGACCTCTTCACGGGTGCGTGGGAGCAGCGGAACTGGCGCAACGTGCCGGGGCCCTTCTACACCGGCGAGACCGACAGCATGGCCATGGGACGTCTGGACGCTCCGGACCACATCGCCTACGACGACGACCTGGGCGGCGGTTTCGGGTTCGAGTTCGTCTATCGCCAGCCGGTCGACGAGACCCAGACGGCGGCCCTGATCCACGGCAGCCTGCTGGAGTTGGGCCGGGGCTACAACTGGGACGGCGACGACCACTGGACGGTGGAGTCCGTCCGCGACTGGTGGCGCGAGCGCGGCCGGGTCAGGGAATGGGCCGTGGCCATCGCGGCGGACTGGGGCGCCGACAGCCACCCCGGCTGGGGCTTCAACGCCGATCCCGTCTACCGCGGTCACTACCAGGACGCGGCGCAAGGGCATCGGGACTTCATCGCCTACCTGGACGACGGGCTGGAGACCTACCTGCGCGGCTACCTCTTCTGGCTCGACCGACGCCGCGAGGCTCGCGCCGACGAGACGCTTCCCCGTCTCTAGGGGTGCGTCCCGGGCCGTCAGCCCGCCGGGAGGATCGCGAGGCCGAGCGCCGTGAGCTGGGCGAGGACGGGGTCGTGGGGGTCGGCGTCGGTGATCAGTCCGCTGACGTCGGCCCAGGACAGGACGCGGAAGCGTGAGGCCGTGCCGATCTTCTCGGACGAGGCGAGGATGTAGGTCTCGGCCGCTCGGGAGGAGAGGGCGCGCTTCATGGCGGCTTCCTCCGCGTCACCCGTGGTGAGTCCCGCGTCGGGGTGGACACCGGTGACGCCGAGCAGACAGAGGTCGGCGGAGACGTTCTGCGCGGCTTCGACCGCGGCGGCGCCGCAGGTGACGGCGGAGTGCTTGAAGAGGCGGCCGCCGAGGAGGAAGAGCTCGGTCTGCGGGTGGTCGAGGAGGGCCGCGGCGATCGTGGGACTGTGGGTGATGACGGTGCAGGCGAGTTCCCTGGGGAGCGCGCGGGCGACGGCGAGGGCGGTGGTGCCGCCGTCGAGGATGACCGCGCTGCCCGGCCGCACCAGTCCGGCGGCCACGCCGGCGACCTTGCGCTTGCCGTCCGGGGACACGGACTGCCGGGCGCCGTAGTCGACGACGGCGGGGGACACGGGCAGGGCGCCGCCGTAGACCCGCTGACAGAGGCCCTCGGCGGCGAGGTCGCGCAGGTCGCGACGCACGCTGTCCTCGGAGATGCCCAGCTCGGCGGCGACGTCCTTGGCGACGATCTTCCCCTGGGCGGCGAGCAGGCCGAGCAGGTGGTCACGTCGTTCAGCAGCCAGCATTCACGTTCCTTCATATTCTTGCACGATTCTGCATGTATCTTAGCGCCTCGGACCGACACGCTCCGCCCACCCCGCAGGAGGCCCCATGACCAGCCGCCCCGGCGTCGACACGCCCGACCACCGCGGCCGCACCGGCCTCGACCAGGCCGGTCGCGACCTCGTCCGCAACCCCGCCGTCCGCGTCCGCGACGTCGAGGTCACCTCCCAGGGCTGGCACGTCCTGCGCCGCACCACCTTCGACTACCGGCGCCGCGACGGGCGCTGGGAGTCCCAGCAGCGCGAGACCTACGACCGCGGGAACGGCGCCGTCGTCCTTCCGTACGACGCCGCGCGGGGCCGCGTCCTGCTCACCCGGCAGTTCCGCTACCCGGCCTACGTCAACGACCACCCGGACGGCCTGCTCGTCGAGGCCGCGGCGGGCCTGCTCGACGCGGACGACCCGCTCACCGCGATCCGCCGCGAGAGCGCCGAGGAGCTCGGTGTCACCCTTGACTCTCTCATCCACGTCCTCGACGCCTACATGAGCCCCGGCTCCGTCACCGAGCGGCTGCACTTCTTCGTCGCCCCGTACACCCCGGCCGACCGCACCGGTGCCGGCGGCGGACTCGAGGAGGACGGCGAGGACATCGAGGTCCTGGAGCTGCCCTTCACCGAGGCGCTGTCCATGACCCGCGACGGGCGCATCGCCGACGGCAAGACCATCCTGCTCCTGCAGTGGGCGGCGCTGTACGGCCCGTTCGCGCGGTGACCCCCGCGGTCCGGCGCACGCCACGGACCGGGCAACCACTCCCTCGCCGAGCGGGGGCCTGACGTCGACCCCTGCGCGAGGGCCCCTCCCGTGTTCGGGAGGGGCCCACAGGCGTTCAGCGGTGTCAGTCGCGGATCAGCCACCAGTCGTCGGGCTGTTTCGGCTCGAGTCGGCGACTGGCTCGACGACCACCCGACCTCGCCCGCCGCGTCCTCGACGGCTGGTGGTGGAAGGGCAACCTGCACCGGGTCGGCTACTCCGGCTCCGGCGAGGACGGTGACGCGGGCGCCGGCCTCCTCGGGGTCGGGAAGCGATGGCCCACCCCCTGGTCGTTCTGGTTCTGGCCGTGGACGTAGACGGAGTGGACGTCTCCGCTGCTGTCGACGTACCTCATCGCCGGCCTCTCCGCCGGGTTCCGCGGCGGCAGGTGGTAGCCCCGCGCCTCCGCCTCCCGGCGGCTGAGCAGGCCGTACCGCCGATCCGACGGCAGCCGCTCCGACGCGTCGCTCTCGGGCTCCTGAGCCGTGAGGCCGACCGAAGCTGCGGACGCACGCGGCGATGAGGGCGTTCTCGGCGGACGAGATCCTGGCGTGCTTGGCTGCGGTGAAACCGTGGCGCGCCGGCGGCAGACGGAAGGCCGGCGAGGACTCCTCGCTCGTTCCGCGTCCCGCCCATCGGCCCGGGCGCCGTGGAAGCCGGCGCGGTGACCCGCGGAGAGGACGATCGGTCCGGCACGAGGGGCGCTCGTCCCGGTACGCCCCGGCGCTCCTCCTGGGACTCCTACGCGGGCGGAATCCGATACACCGACACATGCGAGCGCGACTCGGCGGTGAAGGCGCCGCCCTCCCAGTCCGCGTGCCTGCTCTCGAGCTCGAACCCCGCCATCCGGGCCATGAGGTCCAGCTCGGCCGGCCAGATGTAGCGGTGCGGACTGCGGAACAACGTCGCCTTCTCCGTCTCGTCGAACCGGAAGTGGTGCGACACCACCCGCTGCCGCAGGACGTCATAGGTGTCCAGCCCGATGTATCCGCTCTCGGACTGCCACACCGTGGCCGTCTGTCCCGCCGGAAGACTCCGCAGCTCCGGCACCCACAGCTCGATCACGAACCGCCCACCGGGCACGAGATGACGGGCGGCATTACGGAAGCACTGCACCTGCTCCTCCTGCGTCAGCAGGTTGGAGATCGTGTTGAACACCAGATAGACGAGGGTGTACTCCCCCGGGGCGACGGCGACCGCCGTGTCCCCCATGACCACCGGAACCGTCGCCTCGTCCGCCTTGGTACGCAACTGCTCCACCATCGGCCCCGACAGCTCGATCCCGGTGACCTCCACGCCCCTCTCCGCCAGCGGCACGGCCACCCGCCCCGTCCCCACCGCGAACTCCAACGCCCGCCCGTCCCCCGCGAGCTCGACCAACCGCTCCACCGTCGGCCCCAGCACCTCCGGCGCGAACATCCCGGCACCGGGCGTGTCATACCGCTGGGCAGTCTCGGTGCCCCAGATCTCCTGCTGCTGCATGCCCTCCACGCTCCCCACCCGCCCCCACGATGTCCACCGAGTTTCGACACCACCACCACCGGTTTCGGGCCGCCTGGCCGACGCACCCCTGATGCTCGGCCTCCGACCCCCAGCGCAGTGCGACGCGCTCAACTCCACATCGAGCGACCGTCTGCCGATCCCTCAGCGCGAATCCCTGCACGGTCATGAGCGGTCCTCCTATGATCTTGCCTCCCGCCTCCTCCGGCTTCCGCGGTTCCGCGCGGCGCCGGGAAGGCATCACCGGCCGAACCAGTGGAGCGTGATGATCTCGAAGCAGCGCGGCACCAGCATTCGTATCTTCCTGATCGACGGAACACCCCAGGGAATGCGTCTGACCGAACGCATAGGTTGGACCGGATGCTGCCTGAGTTTCTCGCGCTCCGACTACGCCCGAGCCCGTCAGCGCGAGGAGCTTCGCAACTCCGGCGTCTACGTGCTGGTGGGAAGGGACCCTGAAGGACTGCGCCCCAGGCTGTACATCGGCGAGGGTGAGGAGGTGAGGATCCGCCTGGACTCCCACTACCGGGACAAGGAGTTCTGGAGCCACGCCTTCGTGTTGTCGACGAAGGACGACTCGCTCAACAAGGCGCACGTCCGGTATCTCGAGGCACGCCTGATCTCCATGGCCCAGGCCGCGAAGACCTCTTCGCTGGAGAACGGCACCAGTCCCTACACGGCGGGAAGGCTCTCCGAGCCGGAGACAGCAGACATGGAGGCGTATCTCGACGAGGCTCTCGTCCTGCTGCCCCTGCTGGGGGTGACCGCCTTCGAGATCTATGACGAACCGACCGACGTGGCGACGACCGCCGTGACGAAGGAGGACCGGGCGGACATCACGGGAACGCGGTACACCCTCACCGCCCCCCTGACCGAGGCCGAAGGCTACAGCGACGCACGGGGCTTCGTCGTCCTTGCGGGAGCGCGATCCCGCAGGGAGACCAAGGTCATGCTTCCCGGGTACGAGAAGATCCGCGAGGAGCTGATCAAGGAGGGAGTCCTGGTCGACGAGGGCGTCGACCAGTACCGGCTGACCGGCACGTACGTCTTCGACAGCCCTTCGAGCGCGGCCAGCGTGCTGTGCGGGGGCAGCAAGAACGGCCGGACGGCCTGGAAGGACGACCAGGGCAGGACGATCAAGGACAACGAAGCGGCGACTGCGGCGTCCCCTGCCTGACCTGGTCGCTTCCGGAGCCAGTCGACGTCATCCGGCGGGCAGCCCAGCGTCAGGCCAGGCGCGGCCCGCGGGGTGTCTGCGGCCACCGGCCCCGCCGCCCGTCAGTCCCTGGCTTCGTTCATCTTGCCGAACGGCACGTGCACGCTGGGGGTGCTTGCGGAGGTGCCCGTCAGGTGGCTGACCTGGTCGTCGAAGAAGATGTGGGGCCGGAGGATGCTGGTGATCGTGCTCTTCTCTATGCCGCCGAGGAAGAACGCGTCGTTGACGGTCACGCCCCAGCCCTTGAGGCTGCGGACGGCGCGTTCGTGGGCGGGGGCGTTGCGGGCGGTGACGAGGGCGACGTGGACGCGGAGCTTGTAGTCCGGGTCCCGGAGGCGTTGCTCCTCCTCGCGCCGCTGGAGGCGGTTGACGTGGGCGAGAAAGTCGCGGAGGGGCCCGGGGTCGTGCGGGGTGGCGGCGTTCGTCGCCTCGTGGGAGCGGAAGCGTTCGAGTCCGTCGGTCTGGAAGACCTGCTCGGAGGAGTCGTCGGCGAGGACTCCGTCGAAGTCGAAAGCGATCCGCAGGTCGGCGTCCTCGTCCTCCTCGACGGCGGCCGTGCCGAGGACGTGGCCGGCGGGCAGGCCGAGGGCCACGGCCTCGCGGACGTCGGTCTCGTTCGCGGACAGGAAGAGCGACATGTTCAGCGCGGGCATGAACCGGTAGGGCGACCGGCCCTGCATGAAGATGGCCCGGGTGATGGGCAGACCGTGTTCCTGGATCGAGCGCATGACGCGAAGCCCCGTGTCGGGGTCGTTCCGCGACAGGACGATGACCTCGACCAGGGGGTCGTCCGAGGCCGGGCTCAGGTCGTTGAGGGACAGCAGCCGCCGGATGAAGGAGAACGCGACCCCCTTCGCGAGGGTGTCGTCCAGATGCGCCTCCTGGTACGCGCGATACGCCTCCTCTCCCTCGTCGCGGAACACGGCATCCGCGTCCGCGAGGTCGAACAGGGCGCTGGACGCGATACCGATGACCAGCCGTCCTCGAAGGTCGTAGGGGGGCACGGCACTCTCCCTTGCATCCACACGCACACCGGTGTCGCCGATCATATAGATCACCACTCCCCCACCCACCCAGGTGAACGGGCTCCCCGTCCGGCGCTCGACACGGCCGTCGAGGACCTCGCGTACACCGCCGCTGAAGGCGTCGACGAGCGCCGCGCGGTCACTCGGTAGAGGTACTCCCAAACGAGCCTCGGCCAACGTCCAGTTGACGAACTCCACGGCGTGTGACGGCCAACCGGCCGCCGCACGGAAACCCTCACTCCACTCCGCCCTCAAGGCCAACTGCTCAGCCTGCGACGGAGAACCAGGCGCGGGGAGCCGACCACGGACTCAAACCTCGTTCACACGTCATCGGGCGAAGGTGTCCTGAACGGATCGCCACGCCCGACCGGCGGCACCCAGCACACCGTGCGGATCTCTACGCTGGGCGGGTCGACGATCTCCGGGGACGACCGAGTTGCACCGGCCTCGCCGTACGGATCGTCCGACCGCGTACACAGTGGGACGGCAAGGGCACTACGGACTCCCCCTTCGCCGCCGTTCGAAAGGAGTCTTCATGAATCTGCCTGCATCGGGCAGGCGCGTCCTCGTCAGCGGCGCGTCGCGCGGCCTCGGACGCGCGATGGCCCAGGCGTTCGCCGCCAACGGCGACCGGGTCGCCGTGCACTTCGGCTCACGCACCGACGACGCGCGCGCGACCCTGGACTCCCTCACCGGCACGGGCCATGTACTGGTCGGCGGCGACCTCACCGACCCGATGGGCGCCGCTGCCGTGATGGACATGGCGACGGAAGGGCTCGAAGGGCTCGACGTCCTCGTCAACAACGCCGCGGTGAACATCCGCCACCCCCTGCCGGAGACCTCGTACGCGGAGTGGGTGGCCGTGTGGCAGAAGCACGTGGCGGTGAACCTGCTGGCCACGGCGAACCTGAGCCACCTCGGCGCCCGCCTCATGATCAAGCAGGGCACCGGCGGGCGGATCGTGAACATCGGCTCCCGCGGCGCCTTCCGCGGAGAGCCCGACCACCCCGCCTACGGGGCGACCAAGGCAGCGGTCCACGCCCTCGGCCAGTCGCTCGCCGTCTCCCTCGCCCCGCACGGCATCGCGGTCGCCTCGGTGGCCCCCGGCTTCTTCACCACCGAGCGCGTCGCACCGCGCCTGGAGGGACCGGAGGGCGACGCGATCCGTGAACAGAGCCCGTTCGGCCGCGTGGGTTCCACGGAGGACGTCGCCGCAGCCGTCCTCTGGCTCGCCTCCCCCAGCGCCGAGTGGTCGTCCGGCACCATCCTCGACCTCAACGGTGCTTCCTACCTGCGAAGTTGAGGTGACCGACCGACCGCGGGCCGCGTCGTGCGCGACGCGGCCCGCGGTCGGTGGCGATGGCTCCCGGCGGTGGCGGCGGCTCCCGACGGTGGCTGTCGATGTGGTGGCGGCGGCTCCCGGCGGCGGCTGTCGACGTGGTGGCGGTCGGCAGCGATGTCGGTGGGTGAGGACGGTGACGAGAACGGCCCCGCTCAGCCCGCGACCGAACCCCTCGGCCGTGCACGGTGCGCACGCCAGGCGGCGAGCGCCTCGGCGTGACTGCCGCCCGGATTCCCGGCCCTCCAGTCACGCAGGAAGCGGTTGAGTTCGAACTGAGCGCCGATCTCCTGCGGCTGGGCGGCCGCCCGGCGCGTGGCATGCCAGTGAGCGACGGCATCGGCCAGAGTGCGTCCCGCCCCCTCCGCGACGAACGCCCGCATGGAGGCGTCGAAGTGGAAGCCCGCCCCGATCTCGCGCCGGAAGAACTCACGCAGCACCTGACTGCACCTCTGCCCCTGCGGGAGGACCGTGGCCCCGTCCACCGGCGCCGAGAGTTGACGGCCGGCACTCGGCCTCCGAGGCGGCGCGGCGGGCAGTTCCGCGCCGTCCAGCGCAGCCCGCAGCCGCTCCGCGAGCGCCACCTTCCCGCCTCCCCGCGCCACCCCGAGCTCCCGGGCCAGGCCGGTCAGCTCGGCCAGCGTCCAGTACCAGCGGGACAGCTCGTCGCCGCTCAACGCCGCACTGAGTACCGGCCGACCCGGCACCCCCATATTCGAACCCATGTACCCATAATAGGAGGGGTGCCACGCAGTGCGGCGCCCCTCCCCGAGCAGGATCAGGGGAAGTACAAGGCCGCCTTCTCCAGGACGTGCTTCGTGAACATGCCGCCCCAGACGACCCGACCCCGGTACATCGTGGTCCGCACGGCGTTCGGGGCGGTCTGGACCGTGATCGGCCGGCTGATCAGCGTCGTGTCCAGGATGCGCGCGTCCTGGGCGGCCCACTGCGCCGCGTCCGGCCTGACGCGCGCACTCACCAGCGCGGGAAGGACGAACGCCGCGTTACGGGCACCGCGTATGCCGCTGCGCAGGCTCTTGGCGTAGCGCATGGCCCACGTGGTGAACTCCGCCATGGTGGCCGCGTCGACCTCCGGCACGTCGGCGGCGAAGACGAACACCTCGACCTTGGTCCCGAACCACCGGGCCTTCCGGTCCGCGCGGCAGCCGATCACCACCCGATGGTCCCTCCACTCCGGCGAGGTCACCGTGCAGCCGTCGGCCGTCAGCCGTCCCTGGAGCGCCGTGAGGTACGTGGCCGCCGCGTCGGCGGTCGATTCAGTCGCATGCTGATCCATGCGCGGATCCTCCAACACCCTTGCCCCACAAGGGAAGAGGCTCAGAGAAGCCGCCGATGCCCGGCTCCGCCCCAACTACTCGTCCCGTATCCCGGCCACCAGCCAAGTGACCGCTGATGCGCGTGCGACGCCCCTACCATCCCGTCGGCTTACACCTCCTCGTCCTGGGTACGCGGGGGCAGATGGCCGGTGGCCCTGAGGGAGGACGCATGCGTGTGATCGGGTGGGGAAGCCCGCGCAGACAGAGCAAGACGGCCGGTGCCGGCGCGGGCAAGCGGACGGTGATGCGCGTCGCGTCCCGGGTCAAGGGCGCCGGGACACGGCCCGCGGCGAAGACGCCGGTGGAAGCCGATCCGAAGGCGGTCGAGCCCAAGGCCGCCAAGACCAAGGAACGCGAGGCCAGAAAGCCGAAGCGTGCGGAGACGGTGCCCACGGCGACGGCCGCCCCGGTCCGTCGCCGGCCCGGCCGGGTGGTCCGGGCGCTGGCAGCGCTGACGGCGATCGTCGGCATGGTGGCCTTCGCCGTCGTGCTGGCGAAGCTGACGCTGGAGGCGTCCCCGGCGTCCGTACCGCTGACGCACAGCAACCTGACGCCGGGCAGCTCGATCGAGGCGTACCTGAACCAGCCCGCCTTCATCGAGACCGTGAAGCAGCTGGGGGGCAACATCGCCCTCGGTGTCCCGTTCGGCATCCTGCTGCCGCTGCTGTCCCGCAGGGCCCGCGGCTTCATCCGGGTGGCGCTGGTGACGGCGGGCACGATGCTGCTCGTGGAGCTGGTGCAGGGCGCGCTCATCACGGGTCGGGCGTTCGACATCGACGACGTCATCCTCAACACGACGGGTGCGCTGCTCGGCTACGTGCTCCTCGGCCGGCGGCTCGGACGGGCCGTCCATCCGCCCCGTAAGACCCGCTGGTGGCAGCGACGGCGGCTCCAGGACTCGGCGGCCGTGGCCCCGGCCTCGGCGACGAGGTCCTGACGCCGGGGTTCGGACCGACCGGGTCGCCATCGTCACGGTCGGGCTCCGGGACCTCCGACGTCGTTCTCGGGTCCGGGGAGTGCCTGCCGCGGTTCGACAGCAGAAATCCCCCACGACGCGCAAAGGGCCGAGCGAGCCCCGAAGGCCCGCTCGGCCCTTTGCGTTGCCTCCGGCGGCCCCACCCGCTCGCCCTGGACTTCGGGCTCGGCGGGGCGGGTGGGAGCACGCGGGGTCAGATCAGTTCGCGTTCACGAGGTCGTGCGCGGGGACGGTGACGGTGCGCCGGCCGGGGGTACCGCCGAGGACGACCTTGCGCAGGGCGCTGTTGTTGTCGAGGTTGGTCTCCTTCAGGCGCTTGGCCGGGTTGGCGAGGACCTGGATGTAGTAGGTGCCGTTGGGCAGGTCCGTGATGTCGAAGGACTGGCCGGGCAGGTCCTGGGTGTAGGTGTCACCGGAACCGACGTCCAGCACCTCGCGGACGGAGATGGAGTTCTCCTGGCCGCAGGCGGTGGAGAGGTCGGTGTTGTAGGGGTGCCAGTTGGCGTTCTTGACCGTGTAGTCGACGGCGTCGGTGTTGGCCAGGCAGAACGCTTCCTTGCCGCTCCGGACCGCTTCCTTCTGGTCGGCCTTCAGGAGGCGGTAGCTGGCGAAGTCGGTGAAGTGCCAGTGGACGTGACCGGGGCGCGGGTCCCACTCCATGGTGCCGGTCGGGGTGTAGCCGACCTGCTTGCCGTTGGCGTCGTAGAAGTACTGGTAGGCGTCCATCGTGGCCTTGCCGGGCGAGCGGAAGCCGTCGACGACGAGCTGGGCCGGGCCGGCGTTCCACACGTTGGCGCTGAAGGCGAGGTAGTCCTTGCCGGGAACGTTCTGACCGCCGTCGCTGATGGTGATGCCGTACGCCGGCAGCGACCGGAGGTCGGGCTTGGGCACGTTCGGGACGGACGGGGTGCCGGTGGGCCGCTTGGCCTGCGGCGCCAGCGCCGGGGCCTGGCGCGAGCCATCGGTCTGGCCGGCGGTGTCCCCGGCCTGCGTGTGGGCGAGGGCCGCGGCCTGCTGCTTCTTCACCGCCCACGGCACGGCCGGCGGTGCGGCCTTCAGGGGCCCGTGGCCCACGTTGTACGTGGGGCCGCCCCCGCTGGTGTCGGGTGCGGCGACCTGGGCGGGCGTCGGATCGTGACCCGGACCCCCGTGCCCGGCGTGGGCGGCCGGAGCCTGGTGGGAGCCGCCGTGCCCGGCGTGCCCGCCGGTGGCGGTCAGCCCGGCGGCCGCGGCGCCGCGGCCTTCGTCCCAGCTGCGCTCCTGGATGGTGACCTTCACCGTCGCCGGCCGGTCGGCGATCCCGAAGAGGTCCCGGTACTTCTTCGCGACGCCGATCTTCGCCGTGTAGGTGCCGGCGGCGAGCTTGACCGGCTGCGTGTAGGCACCGCCGTAGGTGTTGGCGGCCCACCCCTTCTCCACGCCCCACACGGATCCGAGGGTGAAGGGGTTGGTGGGGCAGCTCTCCGGGTACTTCGACGTGGCCGGCGCATCGGGCCGGACCCGCCCGCTGGCGTTGTTCGGGCAGAAGCTCTCCGTCCGGCTGAAGACCTTCTTGCCGTCCTTGTCCGTGACGGTGATCTCCGCGAAGCCCGGCAGGCCGGAGAAGTCCTTCACCGTCCCCGCGGGCAGGACCTTCGCCTTGGCCTTGCCGCCCTCGTACACCGTCTGGGTGATCGTCACCGGGTCCTTGTACGACGTGCGGGTCACCTTCAGCTCCAGCGGATTCCCCTCCGCCGTCAGGTACGTCCCCAGGTCCAGGTAGACCCCCGGCTCCTCCTTCCAGGAGGTCAGCGTGACCGAGTCGGTCGCCGCGATGAGGCTCAGCTTGGGACCCGTCGCGGCGCTCGCCTGCTCGGGACTGGCGGCCATGAAGCCCGCCGTCACCGCCATGGCGGCAACAGCCGTGGTGCCGGCCAGCAGCGGACGCCGCAGGCGGGTGGTGCGCGTGGTGGTCATCGTTCCCTCGTCCTCCGGATGCTCTGAAAAGGAAGCCGCCAGCGGGCCACTCCGCCTCGCGTGCCGGTAGAACGGACCCGGCCGCCGCGGTGGCAGCCACTCGCTGCGCCCGTGCGGTGAGAGGGCACGTCATGGCGCCTGGTTGTCCCAAGGTTCCTCAATCACCGGAATGTTGGCCGAATGCCGCCGCTTTGATGGAAAACAGACGGTCACTGACCGGCGTACGGGAAGGGAGGGCCTGAGCAGCCCCGCGAAGGAGCGAAAACCAGCACGTAATACCGCCGGATTACCGGAATTCCCGCGCTTTCCTGGGACAGGACGCACCGCTGACCGGCAACTCCGCAGCGTCCAGGGTCACTCGCACCCGACGAACAGGCGGAGCCGACCGGAATCGAACCGGCGTCCTCGCGATTTTGGAGACCGCGCGCGTCGACCTCTGCGCTACGGCTCCGCCCGGCAGGATCGTACAAGGCACTCCCCACCGGTCACACGGAGGCCCTGCCCGGTTGCATGGCCTGAGACCGGATCCGACGGGGCCGGCCGCGTCCTGAAGCCCCGTCCGATGCCGCAGGAGACGGCGGCTGTCGGCCCCTGCCAGTCTCGTTCCCCGGCCACGTACTCCAGGTAGTCCGACAGCCGCGCCTCTCCGGCATCACGCGCTCGGATCCACGTTCCACGCCTCCGGCAGTTCGCCGCCGCAGAACACACAGACGAAGTCGTCCTCCCTCACGATGTTGTGCTCCTGGCAGCCAGGGCAGCGGCGGAACACCACCTCATGGGTGAAACCGGAGGGCCTGGCGAGCCCGATGGCGTCCACAGCACGCGCAACGTCCGGCCAGGAGTCGATGTCGGGGCAGTACCCGGTGGACTGGTTACTGACCTCGCCCACGGCCCATCGATCCCCCTCCCGCACGAAACCGATCTCGCCGGCACTCAGCACCATGACACCGCCGCGTCAACCGACGCCAGTTCACGCCGCCCCTCCGCGACCGCCCAGCCGAAGGCCTCGCGCCCTGCTCCCGGTACTCCCCCGGCTTCCGGCCGGCATTCGCCCCGTGGCCGTCCGGAGACGGCACGAGGACCTGACGCTCCGCCTGCGCTGTGAGCTCCCAGTGCGCCTCGTACGCGCTTACCCGATAGGCCTCTTGATAGGCCGCCAGGGCAGCGGCCACGCCCGCGCTCGCCGCGCCCCGACGCCGCACACGGCGTGCCGGCCACGCGAGGGCGACGACCACGGCCGTGAGACCTCCGAAGATCGTCACCAACGCCACGACGTCACCGCTCATGGCGGCGAGGCTACGCCGGACCGCCCGCTCAGGTCTCGGCACCCCGGACCGAGGGCCCGCGCATCTCTGCGGTGCCAGGGCACCTTCGTCAGTGGCCGGGCGGAAGCCTGTCCCGCACACGAACGGGCCCGCACTCGCACCTGCGAGAGCGGGCCATGTCCCGCAGGCCGTGAGCGGGCACCTGCGGGATTCGTCCTAGCGCAACCTGCCGCCGGAGGCGGTGGCAGCTCAGTGAGCGCCGAGCCAGGCGGCCTCCGCGCCCACTTCCCAGCCGCTGTCCGAGCAGGAGCCGGTGAAGATCGTGCCGTACACGGACGGAACACCGGTCAGCGCGCAGTGCGAGGTGAAGCCGGCGCCACCCTCGGAGAAACTCCCGATTCCGACGCCGTCGTTGGCGAGCGCGGCACCGGCGCCGCCGAACAGGATGCCCACGGCCAGGACAGACGCGGCCAGAGAACGCATAGCTACTCCTCAAGATCTCCGAATGACGTGCCAGAAAGTGCCCGTCGGCCGGTCAAACGCCCCCGGGAACGACGGGATACGGCGTCTCACTCCAATGCCCGACAGCGGATCTCAGGGCCGTACTCGTGCAGAAACGATGTCCTCCAACGGCCGCTTGAAGATCTTCCTCACACCGATGACCTGGCCTTTGTCACCCACATGCCGCCGCCGGCATGTTCCGGCACGAGCAGCCCGTCCAGGTCCACGATCACCTGCCGACCGCACACGCCGGGCTCGGCCCGCAGCATCGCGCTCTACCGGACGGGCCCGGGACGCGTCGCGCGCCCGGGCCCGTCCCGCATCGGTGCACGTACAGGTCAGCGGACCTGGACGGAGGCGACCAGAGTGTTCAGGTCCGGCCAGAGCTTCTTGTTCGTCTCCGGCAGGACGACCCACAGCACCGAGGGGCGGACCCGCCCGGTGTCGACCACGAGGACCGCGTTCAGGTCCATCGTGGACGGCACCCCGCGTTTGTGGAAGTGGATCTCGCTGACCAGGAGCCAGGCGTCATGTCCGTCGACCTTCAGCGGCTGCGAGGCGACGTCGACCAGGATCGCCTGGTCGCGGGGGTACTCGTAGCGCCGCCGCTCGTCCATCACCGCGCCCGCCACACCCCGCAGCTCCCCGGTGCCGCCGGCCGCGGCCATGATGTCCTCGTCGACCTGCGTGGACTTCACGAGTGCGCGCTGACGCCCCTCCTGTTTGCGGGTGAAACCGTCGAAGACCGGATCCAGCGTCTCGCTCCGGTCCCACGTGCCGCCCAGCTCCGCGTACTCCAGGGAGGAGTCCGTGACGGTGCCGATGACCGGCGAGCCCTTGCCCGGGTAGTCCGGCACCTTGACGGTCCCGGTGAGCCGCCGCTCCTCGGGCAGCGGGGAGACACCGGGGGTGAGAGTCGGCACGGGGATGGCCCGCTGCGGGGCGTCGGCGGTGCTGCCCGCGCAGGTGGCGGCCGAGGCGTCCGGTGTGCTGTGCACCTGCTGGACCACCTTGCCACCGACCAGCACGGTGCACGTGAGAGTGCCCCCTTCCTGGTCCTCGCGGCTTCTGACGTCCAGATAGAAGTCGGCGCCCGCCGCCAGCTCGACGGTCTTGCGGTACGGCAGGATGACGACACTGTGGGACTCGTGGTCACCGTTCGCCTCCCCGACGGTGAGGTTCACCGAAGGGTGGTCGCCCGTCGCGATGTAGGTGACCTCGACCCGCCGGGGCTCCTTGTCCGGGGACGCCCCGTCGTCGCTCGGGTCGCCGACGGCCAGGGCCAGACCCAACGCGCCGAGCGTGACCACTTCGAAGAGGATCACCAGGGCGCCGACCAGGTAGAACCCTCCCGGGATCCGGTCGAAGGTCTTCTTGCCGCGGCCGGAGTGGAACTCGGGTCGCGGCTGGGATGTCTGCGTCATGTCGTCCTCCCCCTCACGCCCGGCCGCCGTCGCCGGACCGGCGGTCGGCCGGCTCGTCGGCGAACCGCGTGGCCAGCAGCCCCGCCTCCCGCGCCTCGTCCAGCATCCGGTGCAGGTCCTGGAACCGGGACCGGTCGACGAGCCCTTCGATCTCGGCGACGGCCAGCTCGTCCCGCACCGTGTTCACCACCAGCTCGTGCATGTCCTCGCCGAGTTGCTCCAGCTCTCGTACGGCCTCCCACTCGCGGTACGCCGCGTCCGCCGCGCGGGTGTTCTCGGCGTACCGCTCCAGCGCCTCCACCCGCTCCTCCAGCGCGCTCGACGACAGCCGCAGCGCCTGACGCTGAGTCCGCAGCACCTCCTCCACCCGCGACCCGGAGGCGTCCCCGGCAGCGGTGCGCACCTTCCGCGCCAGCCGGGTCAGCTCGGCCAGGCGCTGCGCGATCTCGTACTGCTGGGCCGGCAGCGTCACGTCGTTGGCGATGTCGTCCAGGAGTCCTTCACGGTCGACCTGCGACTGCAGCACCGCCGTCACGGCGTCCTGGGCGCGCTCCATCCGGCGCAGCGGCGAGTGGCCCAGCAGCTCGCGCAGGGAGTCGTCGCCGAAGTCCTCGGCCAGGTAGTAGCGGCCGTGGCGCAGCCGGGCCACCCGCTGCCGCTCGTCGGTCCCGCAGCGGAGGACGACGATCAGCAGCCAGGCCAGCAGGTGCACGACCACGACGGTCAGGATGAACGCCTCGAACCCGAAGTGGACCCCGACCCAGATCAGCCCCGCCTGCGCCGCGAGCCCGACGGCCAGGCCGGGCCACACGCCGATCAGCGCCCACAGGATCGTCACGGGCAACAGGGCGCACACCGCGGAGACCCCCAGGGCCGTCCAGATGTCCGCCTTGGTACGGCCGCCCAGCCCCGGCTCCTCGGGCAGCGGCAGCGTGGCCGGGAAGAGTCCGTCGGCGGACTTCTCCAGCAGCGCGCGCTCCGCGTCGTCGAGGGCCGGATCCACCACCGGCCGCAGCGCAACGTCCTGCGCCATTCAGCAACACCCCCCACAGGTTGGGGAGATCGTGACACACGCCGGAGGTCCTGCCCGCGTCACCCCTGTGCGCGGCCGCCGACTGAGACGGCGCGACCTCGAAGGCAAGCTGTCTTCCGCCCTTGGCCCGATGCCGCCGAGGCCGACGAGGTGTGACGCTCAGCCGGAGGCGCGAGAGCCGCCCCTGTCCGGTTGCCGGCGCTCCCCGCCCTGCCGGCGCCGAGGCACGTCTCAGGTGAAGAAGCGCATCGGGTCGCACCCGCGCGCCCACGTCGAGTGCGGCGGCCGGGCGGTGGTCTCGCAGGCCGGAGTAGGCCGGGGCGATGCTGCTGGTCGAGACGGTCCGCAAGACCGGGGTGGAGCTGCTCGACGCCTGCCACCACGTGTCGGCCCTCTCCCTCTGCCGCGTCGTTCCTCGTGCGGGGACGGCGCCCGGTCCCGATCTGCTGAAGGACCTCGCTCAAGCCGTGGACGAAGCGGGGACCAGCGGGATCGAGGTGAGGGAATCGGTCGATCCGTCCGGGTCGCCACATGCGGGGCGGGAGATCCTCCGCCGGCAGGTGACCGAGGAGTACACGCAGCCCGTGGTCAGGTTCTCCGACCCTCGCCTGCGCACGTCGGTGGAGATTCTTCAGACCGGTGAACTCGCCGGGGCCGTCGCTGACATCGTCGAGGCGGAGCTCGGGCCCGTCCGACACCGCGCCGAGGTGGGCGGTCCCTCTGATGGCGACGTGTGGTGGCGCAACCTGCTGTTGGTCACCGACGACTGGGCCACGATCCTGCACCTCGGGGTCAGCGACTGATAGACACCTGGCACATCTCTCCCGGGCAGCCATGGGGGTGTTCACAGCCCAGCCTCGTGTCTTCTCTCCTCCGGCTCGTCGATCAAGCCGAAGTCGGCCAACCGCAGGCTGCCCGGGCACCGCACCGGATCTCGACCGCGACCGCGACCGCAACCGCAACCGCAACCGCAACCGCAACCGCGCAAGCCTGCTGCCGGGTCTCCCTCAGGCCCGCGACGCACCTTCCCACGGCGCCGGGTTCAGCCTCGGCAACCGTACGCCGCGGCCAGCTCCGCCAGACCCTTCAGCCCGCCGTCCGCACCGCACCCCTTGCCCACACCGGCGAGCAGGATCACCCGGGCCGGGACGCCGGATTCCGCGTATGCCGCGAGGCGGTGGTGGCCGTCCAGGACCGTGGCGACGAGCCAGCGCTCGTCGTACTCGGCCTGCACGTAGCGGTCGTCGATCCAGCCGAGGACGACGGCCGCGGGGCGCGCGCCGGCGGCGATGGCCGCCGCGTGACGGGCGACGGTCGCGGGATCGAGGTCGTCGGGCGACTGCGAGGGCATGAGGGCGCCGTACGTGGACGGCACCTGGCCGGCCGGTACGGGTGAGGTGAGCTGGAAGTGCGAGGTGCCGGGCCAGTGGTCCTCAGGGCGGCTCCCGCCGTCCGCGGAGTCGTCGCCGTCTTCCTGGATGCGGGCCGCTGTACGGCGGAACCACCATGAGCGGGCCGGGTCGGTCACGTGCTCCAGCGGGAGGTCGAGCAGCAGCGCGCGGTAGTGGCCGGTTTCGAGTTCGCCGAGGAGAGGGCTCCATTCGGCGAAGAGCGCCGTGTCGAGCCGGTCCAGGCCGGCCAGGCCGCCGCGCAGGCGCTCCGCGGTTCGGGCCGCCTGGTCGTGGGGCCAGCCCAGCAGCGTCAGGCCCAGTTCGCAGGTGTCGCACGAGGAACCCATTCCGTAGAGCGGTTTCCCGTCGAAGGTGAGGGATCGGTCCCAGCGCGGCCAAGTGCTGCCGGGTGCAGGGGGGTTGAAGGCGACGCGGATACGGCCCGCGCCGCCGTCGACGGAGAAGCGGGCCTGCGTCCCGGACTGCACGACCACGTCGCGCACCACAGCGGGGGTGCGCTGGGTGCCGCCGTCGGCCCACGCGGCGCGGACGGCCGCCGCGTACACCTCTCCGCCGGCCAGTTCCGGCAGGAGGGGGTCGCGTCCGGTGAGCCGTACGAGGGCGTGGTGGACGTCGTGGACGCGGGTTTCGGTGGTCTGGGACAGCCAGCGCAGGAGGTGCGGTACGGCGGCGGGGTCGCCCATCAGCTCCAGGGCGACGACGAACGCGGTGTGGTCGAGTCCCCGGACGTCCGACAGGCGCGTGGCGATCGGAGCCGTCCATTCCCGTGCCCCGAGGCGGCCCAGCGCGAGGGCGGCACGACAGCGGGGCGCGGCAGGGTCCGCGAGGAGGTCGCCGAGATACGGTGCGAAGGAGGGATCGCCGCTGAGCCCCATGGCGTCGACCAGCTCGGGAGCGGGCGTGACGTCGGCGCGTGCACCACGACCTGTCTGCGGCGGGGCATCCGCCGACTCCGCGACGAACGCGCGCAGCAGGTCGGCCGGCAGACGGAGTCCACAGGAGACCGCGGTGCGCAGCAGGTCTCCCCGCTCCTCGTTCGTGAACGTCGGGTCGGCGATCAGTCTCCGCAGGACCGCCTCACCAGGCTCGCCCAGAAGGCGGAGGAACCAGGAGAGGTGCGGGCGGAGTGCGGAACGGTCCGCGTCCGACCGGTACACCTCCTCGGCCGCCTCGGCGAGTCCGTCCGGGTGCTCGGAGTGGAGCAGGTACAGCGCGGTCCATGGGTCCTGGGCGCGCAACGCGGCGTGCAGACGTGCGAGTACGGTCTCGTGATCCCCCATGCGAGCAGTATCGACCACGACCCGCGGCTCCGGTTGACTCCCCCGACGAGCGACGCGAAGCTCGCCTCCACCGGTCGAGGCCGGGGGACGAGCTCAGGGTGGGGCAAGGTCGGGTCGGTGCCGGAGTCGGCGCCGAGGTCGGCGCTCACGCCGGGGCCGGAGTCGACGTGGCGGTCAGGCGAGACGTGGTCGGGTCACTGGAACGTCAGCCGGTGGGGGTGGGACGGGTCAGTCGGGCAGGTGTGGATGCGCATCAGGCCGCGGCCCAGGTAGACGCCGACCGGGTCGATCACCCGCGGGTCGTCCGCCGCGTCGCGGTCCTCGGCCGGGAGCCAGCTCCGCGAGGCTCCGTCGCATTCCACCGTGGCGACGGTGAGCAGGGGCGGCATCGTCGTGTCGCACGTCGGGCAGTCCACCGGGGCGGGATCGGTCAGATGCCAGGAGGCGAAGCCGCCGACCTTCCAGCCCGGGGCGATCGACAGGTCGCTCATGTAGTCGGTCTCCTCGGGGTCCTGCGCACGGGCTGCCGCCATGGCGGCTTCGTACTCCGCGTACGTCGCGTAGCTCGCCGAGGACGCTTCTTGCCCGTGACCGTCCTCCGTTCCGCACTCCGCGCTCCCCTCACCCCCGTCCTCGTCTTCCTCCCCGTCATCGCCGAGCAGTCCCTCCTCCCATTCCGCGATCTCCTCCTGGAGGTCCTCGGCGAGCAGCCCGAGGTACTCGTACTCGACGACCTGTTCCGGGTGGAGGACGCAGGGCGTGGGGACGGATTCGGCGCGGCCGACGACGGGTGGTTCGGGCTGGGGATTGAGCACGGCGCCGACCTCGGCCGCTCGGCGCCACCTCAGTTCGACATCGACGGTCCGGTCGTGGCCGTGGGCTTCGAAGGGGCACCAGAACACCTGGAGCAGGTCGTACCCGTCCGGGGCGACGAGGTCCGGGACGTCGCGGGTGGAGAGCTGGGCCACGGCCAGCATCGGCAGCGGGGCGTCGTCGGGGAGGTCCGGGAGGTGGGTGGCTCGGGTCATCGCGTCGAGCACGCGCCGCTCCTCCTCGGTGAGTTCCCGGCCCCTGGCCTCGTCCAGGACGCGTCGGCGGAGCCGTACGTCGGAGAGGAGGTGCCCTGTGCCCTTCGGGTGGGAGGCGGTGCACCTCGGCCACGGTTCGTCCGCCGGCCACAGGAGGGGTCCTGCCACCGAGCTCGCCGCCGGATTCGCCGTCCCCTGGCGGGGGTGCAGGCGGGTGGCGGTCCGCCGACACCCGGCGAGGGCGGGAAACAACTTCTCGACGTCGACGGGGCGTGGGGGCGTGGTGCGGGCCATGCGCTGATCCTCCAGGACGGTTCCGTACGATGCTACGCGCCTGGTGAGAGGCTCTGTACCCGCGTGGCGTCCGGCCCCCCGCCCCTGATCCGCCCCCACCCTCGACCGGGCCGACCGCGCCCCGGCCTGAGCTGCCCTGGGCCCGACGTGCGTCGTGAGGAGAGCGCGCCTCCCGGACGAAGCCGGGACGGATCGATTGGCCTGGCGGCACATGACGGCCAGGCGCATCCGTCCCGGGCCTGGCGTGAGGTACGTACCGCATCCGTCCCGGGCCTGGCGTGAGGTAGGTACCGCATCCGTCCCGCGCTGGGGTACGCGGCTCAGACCCGCGCGACTTCCTCGGCCTCCCAGCGCAGCAGGTCGCCCGGCTGGCATTCGAGTACCTCGCACAGGGCGGCGAGGGTGGCGAAGCGCACCGCCTTGGCGCGACCGTTCTTGAGTACGGCCAGGTTGGCGGGTGTGATCCCGACGCGTTCGGCGAGTTCGCCGACGGACATCTTGCGCCTGGCCAGCATCACGTCGATGTCGACGACGATCGGCATCAGATCACCTCGTCCAGCTCGGCCTTCATCTGCGTCGCCTCGACGTCGCGTGCCACCGCCTGGGCGAGCAGCATCCGCAGGACGAGCACGATGAGCGCGACCCCCAGGATGGCCAGCCCGATCCCGCCCATGATCACCGTGACGCCGGGGTCCTCCCGCTGGCCCGGTGCGTTGACGGCCGTGACGGCGAACCACAGCAGGGCGGCCGACACGATCGCGCCGATCACACCGTCCACGTACCGGAAGGCGGCGTGCGAGAACACGGTTCCTCGCCGAACCATCGCCACCAGCCGCCACACGCACACCAGGGCGACCTGGGCCGACACCATGCCCAGGATCGTGATCACCCGCAGCGGGGTCAGCGGCAGCGACCCGTCTTCCGGGTCGTGCCCCAGCGCCCACACCATCGACGCCTGCACCAACACGGTGCCGACGAGCACCACGACGAGCACGGCGCGCAGCGCCCGCACTGTCAGCTTTCCCATGACGCAGCCTTCCATCGAGTTACGATGGGAATCTATCGATTTTCGATAGGTGAGGCAAGAGGTGTCGCCGGGCAGCCGGGGCTGGGCAGCGCCTCACCCTCGGGTCTCCCGCCGGGTTGCGGCGGCTGTCCCTCCAGCAGGGACAGGGGCAGCCGCATCCCAACCGGGCGTTGCCCTCCTGACAGCCGCCTCAGCTCACATCCCGCCGGAAGTCGTCCTCCTGGTACGTGCCCGCCGGCCAGTCGGCGAACAGCGTGTACTCGGTCTCCCTCCGCGCCGGCTCCTCCGGGGAAGCCGGACGATGCATCGTCACGGCCGCGTACCCGACCAAGACCCGGTCGTCGAAGTCCTCGGCCCCGGGAACGGGTGCGACGGCCACGTGGACGAGGGCGTCGTCAGGCACGCCCTCCAGTGCTTCGCGCAGCCGGGCCGCCGTCCACACGGCGGGGCGGTGCTGGATCTCGACCTCGTTCTCTCGCATGCGCGGAGGCTACCGGCCTCGCACCTGGCGCCGGCCAGGCCACCCAGGCGTCTCCATGAACACGGCCAGGCCGTCTCCAAACCCGGACTCGCGACGAAGGCGGGGAAGTGGGGCTACGACATGCCAGTGGCACCTGTCGAAGGGGTCATGGCCTGAGCTTCGCACGGCTCGAAAAAGCTCGCGTCCACGATCTGACGCCTTGGACGATGCTTCTCCGGTCCTTCGCCTTTGCCTTTGCCTTTGCCTTCGCAGCAGCGGCCGCACGACCAGGTGCACCGTCGTGCGGGAAACCCGGTGGCAGCGGGCGGGAGGCACTCCTAACATCCGCCTATGACCACTGTCATGAGAAGTGCGGCCGAAGATCAGGACAAAGAGACCGTAAAGGAAAGGGAGATCGCCTGGCGTGCCCCGTCCATCGGCCTCTCCGCACTCGACGTGGACGACGCCGAGCTGATGCACAGTTGGCAGTCCGACCCCGTCGCCGCGCATCATGTCGGATTCTGGCCCCGCCCACTCTCCTCGCTGCGCGACCGACTCGAACGCGACATCGAGAACGACGACCGCGACGACTTCCTCGTCATCCTTCCCGATGGCACTCCCGTCGGCCACATCGCGCTCACCCACCAGAACATCGTCGACGGAACGGCGCACGTCGAGCTGATGCTCGCCGCCCCGAACCGCGGGAAAGGTCTCGGCCGCGCCGCCCTCGACGCGCTGGTGGACCTCGCCTTCGGCGAACTCCCCATGTACCGGCTGACGGCGAAGACCCATACCGACAACGCCCCCGCACTCGCCGTCCTCGCCCACTCCGGCTTCACCCAGGAAGGCATCAGCCGTTCCGCCTGCCTCCATCGCGGACGACGCTACGACCGCTCCGTGTCCGCGCTGCTGCGCCCCGAGTGGGAGGTCCTGAACCGTCCGCGAGCCTGGGACGCGTGAGCCCGCAGACCGACCGCCCCGGCCCGGCATCGGGTCGCTGCGCTTCCGTGACGACCGCGTAGGGGTGGCCGGCCAGCCCGCCCGTGGTTCGGCACAGCGCCGAAAACGCCATGCGGGGACGGGGATCCGCTCCGTAGGCTCTCCACCTCGACGCAACCGAGGGAGCGTGGGCCGGTGAAGGGGGATGGGGCGGTGGAGATCGTCACGCTGCTGCGCGACGCCGGCGCGGACGTCTGGATCGGTGGAGGCTGGGGCATCGACGCCCTGCTGGGCAAGCAGACGCGGCCCCATCGCGACCTGGACCTGATGCACCGAAGGGAGCACGAGCCGATCGTGCTCGAGGCCCTCGGCGACGCCGGGTCGTGGAAACGCTCGACTGGCGCCCCGTGCGGTTCGTCGTCACAGACCCCTCGGGACGGGAGATCGACCTGCACCCCCTGGTGTTCGCGCCCGACGGAAGCGCCACCCAGTCCTCGGTGGAACCCGAGCGCCCGTTCGTCTACCCGTCGTCCTGCTTCGTCACGGGGAGCATCGACGGCGCCACCGTTCCCTGTCTGTCCGCGGAACAGCAGGTCTACTTCCACCAGGGGTACGAGCCCGCCGACCGCGACCACCACGACATGGCGCAGCTCCGTGAGGCGTTCGGGATCGCGACCCACTTCTGATCCGCATCCTCGGTCGGCTCGGCCCCGCAGAGAAATCGTCGATTCCAACGGAGTTCCCCGACGTCGCGGTCGGTGCTGTCGCTGCGGTCGGTGCTGTCGGTGCCATCGGTGCGGTCGGTGCCGTCGTTCCGTGCAAGTCCCAGTCAGTCGAGACAGAACTCGTTGTCCTCGATGTCCAGCATGGGAATGCAGGCGTCCTTGCCGTCGTACAGCGTCTGTACGTGCACCGCGCCGAGCACCAGCAGTCGTGCGCACTCGGCCTCCAGCGCGGCGAGGCGCTCCTCCCCCACGAGTCCGGTGGCGACCCGCACGTCGAGATGAACCCGGTTCTTGGCCGCCTTCCCTTCAGGGACGCGCTGGAAGTAGAGGCGGGGACCGGCTCCCTCGGGATCGACGCAGGCGAACCACGCATCCTGTTCCTCAGCCGGCTGGGCCTGCCGGAAAGCGCCCCACGACGCGAAGCCCTCCGGTGGGGGCGGTACGACGTACCCCAGCACCTCACACCAGAATCGAGCGAGTCGCTCGGGTTCGGCGCAGTCGAAAGTGACCTGGAACTTCCTGATCGCTGCCATCGGCGCACCGTACCAAGGGGGGCTCCTGCGTTCCTGCGAATAACGGCGGCTTGCCGACACCCGGTGGAGAGGCGCAGAACGTCCTTGTGTCCTGCGGTCCCCTGCAGTGGGCTGTGCCCCATGAAGACGAGAAGCGTGATGTCGGCGACAGCGGCGCTGGCCGTGGCCGCCGTTCTGGCGACGGGTGGCCCTGGGGGTGCGGTGGCGGCCGAGCAGGCCGGTGACCCGGTCGAAGCCGGCAGCCAAGTCGGCCTGGATGCCGGTGACCGGTCAGCAGCGCGAGCCGCAGATGGGCGGGCCTCTGCCGATGCAGTGGCCCGTGGCAGTGCCGGAGCCGAAGCCGGGCATGTCGGCTCCGCCTTACCGCGCGGGCTGGACCTCGACTCGGTGACGATCCCCGAGTTGCAGGCCCGGATGAAGCGGGGGGACCTGACGGCCTCCGCGCTGACCCTCGCGTACCTGAGCCGCATCAGGACAGTCGACCCACGGATCAACGCCGTACTGCGCGTCAGCCCGACTGCGCTGAGCCAGGCGGCGGCCAGTGACGTCCGGCATCGCCTCGGGCGGGCTCGCGGCCCGCTGGACGGGATCCCCGTCCTGCTCAAGGACAACGTGAACACGCGGGACATGCCGACGACGGCGGGGTCGCTGGCTCTGGCGGGAAGTCCGCCGGACAAGGACGCGCAACTGGTCGCCCACCTGCGCGCGGCCGGGGCGGTGATCCTCGGTAAGGCGAACATGTCCGAGTGGGCCAACTTCCGCGCCACCAAGCCGACATCGGGTTGGTCCGCGGTGGGTGGGCAGACGCGCAACCCGTTCGTCCTGGACCGGAACCCGTGCGGGTCGTCGTCGGGTTCCGCGGCCGCCGTGGCGGCGTCGTTGGCGCAGGTGGCGGTCGGGACCGAGACGGACGGGTCCATCGTGTGCCCGGCGGGGATGAACGGGATCGTCGGCCACAAGCCCAGTCTCGGGCTCGTCAGCCAGTCCGGCGTCGTCCCGATCTCCGCCGAGCAGGACACCGCCGGCCCCATGGCGCGCAACGTCGTCGACGCCGCGATCACCCTGTCGGTCCTCAGCGGCGACCAGCGTGGCGAGAAGAACGACGGCGCCTTCGGGCTCGCCCCGTCCGCCGGTCACCCCTCCGGTCTGCGCGGCAAGCGGATCGGGCTGTGGCGGCTCCCGTCCCTCGGTGCCGAGGTGGACGCCCTCATGACCCGGACGGCGGCGCGGCTACGCGCTGCGGGGGCCCAGGTCGTCGAGGTGACTCCGCCCTATCAGGCCCGGCTCGCCGAGCTGGAGTTCCCGGCCCTGCTGAGCGAGTTCCACCGGGACATCGACGCGTACCTCGCCACCCGCAACGGTCCCCGCGACCTCGCAGGGCTGGTGGAGTTCAACCGTACGCATGCGGCGGAACGGACCTGCTTCGCCGGACAGGAACTGTTCGAGGCGGCCCTGGCCGCGCCCTCGACCGCCGAACCCGCCTACCGGGCGATGCGTGCCGAGCTGAACGACCTCTCCCGGCGGTCCATCGACGAGACCCTGGCCGCCTACCGCCTCGACGCCATCGCCTCCCCGGCCAATCCGCCCGCCTGGACCACCGACTGCGCGCGAGGCGACAACGACGTGATCCCGTCCTCCACTCCGGCCGCCGTCGCCGGATACCCGTCCCTCTCCGTACCCGCCGGCTTCGTCGGCGAACTCCCCGTCGGCCTGCTCCTCATGGCCGGCAAGCACCAGGACACCGAACTCCTGACGCTGGGGGCCGCGGTCGAGCAGCGGCTCGACGCGTGGCGGGCCCCGCGGTTCCTGCCCACGGTGACGTCACCTCGCCTCGGCGGCTGACAGTCCGTGTGGACGAGGCCGATCCCCTGTCGGGTCGGCCTCGTCCGTGGTCGTGGACGACACATGACGCCACGACGTCGGCGTTGTACACGGGACGGCCGGCGCCGATGAGGACGTGCAGGTGCGCCGGTGCGCCCGGGCGGCCATGGCGGCGGCCGGGCGGCGGCACCAGCACGGCGGGCACCGAAGGGTGAGCGGACAGCCATCGGAACACGCCGACGGCCGTGCTCCCCGCCACGGCGACGGCGAGGAACAACAAGGCAGCCCGTTCCCCACCCGATGTCCGCCGTGAACGTCGCGACGACACACGGCGGCGGCGAGCAGGGCCACGCCGGTCGGGGCCGGCCGCCGAGCGGGAGCCGAGGGCGGTGGATGGGCGTCGGATGCCCGGCCGGGGTCTCGGGTTCAGTGCACCCGAGCCGAGATCCCGACCGCAGCCGGGCGACGCACGACGGCGAGACCTCGCCGGGCACTGTCCGGTAGCCGCCCGGACACCAGTTCTCCCAGGTCGTGGGCTCGGAGGCCTCTCGGGAGCCCTCCACCGCCTGGACCGTCCTTCAGGGGAGCGTACGGCGGGCCCCGGCATCACGAGCAGTCGTAGCGGTACGCGAAGGGGCGCCCAGGGCATGCGTGACACTCGAAGAAGTACACCCCGCCCAGGTCTCCCAGGATCAGGCCGGGACCCTCGACAGAGGTGTGGCGCTCCTCGACCGGGGTCCAGGCGTGCCGCGAGAGGGCGTCGGCTTCGGTGGACTCGACGGTCAGCAGGTGTTCCATCCGGCGTCCGCATCCGGTGCACTCCGGCCAGTCGGGATCCTGGCTCCAGCCCGGGTATCCGACGAGCTTGGTGCCGGGCGCGGTGGAGAGGTGGCTCTGGTAGTCGAGTCCGGTCCTCTCTGCCAGGTCCAGGAAGGGCTGTTCCCACGTGTCCCACAGCGCCTCGGGCAGGTCCCAGGAGGGGTACTCGGTCACCCGCTCCGGATACACCGCACACGGGCGAGGGACGTACCTCGCCGACGGCTCGACCGGGTCGGGCATGGTCGTGCGTGCCGCGCGGACCGCGTCGGCGCTTCGCCACCGCACGAGCGGGAGCACCCAGCGGTAGCCACGGTGGGGGCGGGGGCACCACAGCACCTGGAGCAGGTCACGCCCCACGGGAAACGGCACGATGTCCGGAACGTCGCCGCGGTAGATCTGCACGACGGGCACCATCGGCGAACCGTCGTGTTCGGGGCATCCTGGCCACGGCTCCTCGACCGGCCAGAGCAACGGCCCTCCGACCGAGCTCGTGCGACGGGCGGCCGACGCGCGGGTGAAGCCGCACGGTCTCCTTGCGAAAGGCCGAGAGCTCGGGAAACAACTGCTCCACGTCTATGCGGCGTTGTGGTGTACGACGGATCACCTTCGAAGGCTAGGGCCTCGGACGACCGAAGGTGCAGGCGTTTCACCTGCTACGGACTCGGGGCGGCCCTGGTCGTGCGGTGCGCTCCTGCCGCCTTCAGGACGTGGGCGGTCTCGGGATGGGGTCCGTTGTCCGCCCAGTCCAGTGGCGTCCAGCCCTCGCCCTGGTCTTCGCGCAGGTCGGGGTCGGCGCCGAAAGCCAACAGCTCCCGGACCGTGGCCGTGTGTCCCCAGCAGGCGGCCGCGCAGAGCGGTGTCCCGTCCGAACCCGGGCCGCGGCTCTCGGTGTTCGGGGCGGCTCCGGCCTCCAGGAGCAGACGGACCAGCGCGGCATCGCCCTGTACGGACGCCAGATACAGAGGAGTGGTGCCCTCGGCGTTCCGCCGCTCAGGACTCGCGCCCCTGCGCAGCAAGCTGCTCGCGCTCCCGGCGTCGGCAGACAAGATGGCCTCGAACAGGCGGTGGGAGAGCTTCTTCTGCTGCCGCTGCTTCATAGCCGGTGAGGTTAGCGATCACGGGTGCGCCGGAGCCACCCCTGTCCGGCCGACGAAGAATTGCGTGGACGGGGCCGGGAGAGGTCCCGTACGGTGGGGCTCCACGCTCTGAGACGGATGAAGGAGGCGAGTGCCGTGCAGTCCACACAGTTCCAGCGCTCCCTCGACTACCCCGGCGTGGTTCGTCAGTTCTGAGTTCTGACCGGGAGCGCTCCCTACGGCTTTATCCCGGAGGAATCCAATGACCGGTCTGGTCATCCGCTCGCTGTCGGCGAGCGATGCACATCTCTTCGACGCACTCCCCGACCCGCTGAGCGCCGGCGAGGGGCATCGGCTGACGCAGTTCCGCACCGAGTGGAAGCGCGTCGCACTGCGCGACGGCGAGGTCGTCGCGCGTGGCGCGTGGTGGGGTGGCCCCGACGACGGGGAGCCCGTGAACATCAACTGGTTCGATGTGGCCGAGGGTGAGGAGGAGGCGGGGGCCGAGCTCCTGCGCTCCGCGCCCTGGCGGGTCGAGCTGGAGGTCAACCTGCCCGGCGGGTGGCGGGCGTCGTCGACGCTGCGGGCCGCGGCCGAGGCGCGCTTCGCCGCCGCGCGAGCCGCTGGGTACGAACCCCTGGTGGAGCGCTTCCTGTACCGCTGGACGCCGGAGCGGGGTCTCCCCGAGAGGCCCGGACGCCTGCGTTTCGGTGCAGAACCCGACGACGCCGTGTTCTTCGACGCGTTGCGCCGCATCCACTCGGTCACCCTGGACGCGCACGCGCTGAAGGCCATCGAGGAGGGCGGCCTCGATCGGGCCGCCCAGGAGGAGCTCGACTTCTTCCACTGGTGCCCCTCACCCCGGGAGTGGTGGCAGGTCGCGCGCACGCCGGAGGGTGAGCTGGCCGGGATCCACATCCCGGCCCACAACCCCTCCGGCCCGACGATCGGCTTCATCGGTGTCCTCCCCGAACACCGCGGGCACGGCTACGCCTATGACCTCCTCGCCGAGTGCACCCACGTCCTCGTGGAGCAGGGCGCGGAGTTCGTCACCGGGGCGACGGACCTGGGCAACTTCCCCATGGCCGCGAACTTCGCCAAGGCCGGCTTTCCCGTCGTCAGGGAGCGCATCAACTTCCATCTGAAGGGCGAGGAAGTCTAGGGCGGGCCTGTCCGGCGGACGTCGCCCCACTCGGCCCGGCTCATCAGGCCGGGCCGGTGGGGCGACGTCCCCGTTCCGGCCCCATCCCCGTCCCCGTGCACGCCCCCGATCCCGTTCCCGTCGTGTCGTGACCCGCTCGGCCCCGCAGGTACCGGACGGCCTCAGGACCGCGACAGGAAGCGAGCGATCTCCGCCCCCACGGCCTCGGGGATCGCCGAGGGCGCGAAGTGCATCTGGCCGGGGAACGTCATGGAGGTGACGTGCGGCAGTGCGGTCGCGAGCCGGTCGAGCGTGGCCGGCATCGGCTGCCAGGTGTCGGCGCCCCCCATCAGCAACGTCGGGACGGTGACCGTGGACCAGCGCTCCATGTCCGCCGAGTCGACGGCCATCGATTCGAGGTCGCGGAGCCAGCCGGACGCGTCATCGGGTTCGTCGTCGGCAGGGTCGTCGGTGGGCTCGCCCCCGTCCATGAGGTCCAGAAGCGCGGCCGGGACGCGGGCCACTTTCTCGGCCAGCAGCCGATCGGCCTGCCGCCGCTCACCGTTCGCGGTCAGCGCTGCGAACTCGGCCAGGACGGGGACCAGTTCCTCGCCGGCCGCGTAGAGAGGTGGCTCCCACAGCACCAGCGACCGAACCGGCAGTCCCGCCGCCGCGGCGTGCAGGGCGACGGAGGCGCCGTAGGACATGCCGACGAGGTGGACGGGGCGGCCGATCTCGGCGATCAGCGCCTGGAGATCCCCGACCTCGTCGGCGAACCGCTTCGGCGATCGGCCCGGCCCGCTCGGGGCGTACCCGCGGCGGGCGGGTGTCCAGAGCTCGAACCGGTCGGCGAGGAGCTCGGCCACCGGCTGCCAGGAGTGCAGTCCACCGCCAGAGCCGTGGACCATGACGACCGCTGGTCCCGAGCCGATCCGGCGATAGGTGAGGGCCGTGCCGTCGAAGGACTCCAACGACGCTGTGGCCCCGAAGGACTGGGACAGGGTGCTCTCGCTCGGCATGCCAGGACCGTTGCACGGTCCCTCCCGGCCGGTCCAGCGAATTTCGCCGGCTGGACCAGCCGCCCTCAGCCCGGCTCTGTGACTGGCTGTACAGGCTCTGGCGCGACCTGGCCTCAACACCGTTCTCCGATTTTCCCGCGCCACAGAGCCGGAGCGACTGTTCACCGGCCAGTGGCAAAGCCGACCACCACGCTCGATGCCTTCAGCCCTACCTCGACCAGCGATGGCAGCAGGGCTGCACCAACGCCTGGAAGCTGTGAGAGGAGATCAAGGCACAGGGCTACCCCGACGGCTACGGCAACGTCCGCGCCTACGTCAGCCGGAACCTACGGGACAAGCCCCAACCGGTCGGCCCGCGACCGCCATCCGCCCGCGCCGTCACCCGCTGGCGCTTTCGGCGGCGAGTGTGACCTGCGCGGTCCATGACCAGGGCTCCTGGGGCGGCTCCCAGCTCACCTCCACCTCAGTGTCATGGAAGTCGCGCGCGAGTTCCGTCACCATCGCCGCCGCCGCAGCCCGCGCGTCTTGCGGGTCGGTGTTGATCGGGACGCCCAGCTCCCCGCAGAGATTTCCGCTTTCGGTGAGGACGCTGGTGCGCCAGCCTTCCGGCGTCGCACACAGGAAGATCCCCTTCGGCATGCCCCAGGCGGGCCGCTTCTTCTTCTCCTTCTTGCGTCTCACCACGCCGCCCATCCAACATCGTCGCGTTCATGGTGACGAGTCCGGGTGGAGGATCAACCGCCAGCGCCACGGTTTGCTGCCGACCTTGCACGGCAAGCTGAGACCCTTCATTACAGATCGTCGATGAGCCCGAAGCCCTCCGGGAGCTCCTCCAGGAACTCACGGCGAGCGGGGTTGGTCTCGGCAGCTGCCATCGCCCCGAGCAGGGCGATCAGCTCCTGCTGCTGATCACTCGACAGCGTACTGACCACGTGGGCGACGCCCTCCATGACCTTGACCGCATCGTCCTGATCCATCTGCTCGTCGTCACTGCCCTCGATGAACCACAGGACATCGGCCAAAGCCTCAGCCAAGGCACGAGTCAGGGACGAGTACGAAGACGTCACGACGGTCTCCCAGGAGATCAACGGCACAGTCCGGCCATCCCACCACACACCACTGACGTCACGATCCGTGAGCCTCCACGGAAAGTGGACCGGAACCCGTTCGTGGACAAAGCAAGAGGGCGGAGCCGAGGTCCCAGCCGCAGTCCAGCGGCGTGCTCCGGCCGACGAAGCGGGGGTCCATGCCGATGAGGTCGTAGCGGCCGGCGACCTCGCCCATCACGGCCGACTTCGTCAGCGGCAGGTGGAGGCTGGGGCCGGCCGGCTCGCCGTCGTTCATGAGCAGCGCGCCGATGCGGTGGGCCGTGTCCGTGACCCGTAGGCGCGATACGGCGACCGTGAGGGTACGCCCGCCGGGGTCGGCATGGCTGAACGCCAGGGCGGCGTGTACGCGCAGGGCGTCCGGGGCGACCCCGGGATCGGCCAAGGGCGTCCCCTGAAGGAGGTGCTGCTCGCGCGGTGCCGTACTGCCGTACCCGGACGTGCGCCGGTCCCACCGGGCGGTCCTGTCTCGGGGTTCGCCTGCGCAGCGGCGTGGATGCCCACGTTCCGTGACCGTGCAGGACCCCGAGACTCCCCCTTGCACGCTCATGGTGTCCCGACCTCCCCCTCTTCATCACACGGGGTGGTCGCCTGAAGGGCGCATGATGGCGTATGCATGCCATATCGTCGCCTGCTTCGCTACGGGAAGTAGTCGTTCAGGTAGCGGCATCGGCCGATGGGGTGGAGGGTAGGCGGGGCGCGACGAAAGGGCAGAGTGATGACCGAAGGCCGACCCGCGACGACGACCGACTCCGGTGCCCCGGTGGAGAGCGACGAGCATTCGCTCACCGTGGGGGCAGGGGGCCCGATCCTCCTGCAGGACGCGTACCTGATCGAGCAGATGGCGCAGTTCAACCGCGAGCGGATCCCCGAACGCCAGCCACACGCGAAGGGAAGTGGCGCCTTCGGCCACTTCGAGGTCACGCACGACGTCAGCAGGTACACGAAGGCGGCTCTCTTCCAGCCCGGCGTGCGGACCGACCTGGTCGCACGCTTCTCGACCGTGGCCGGTGAGCGGGGAAGCCCGGACACCTGGCGGGACCCGCGCGGCTTCGCGTTGAAGTTCTACACGTCCGAGGGCAACTACGACATGGTCGGCAACAACACGCCGGTCTTCTTCGTCAAGGATCCGATGAAGTTCCAGCACTTCATCCGGTCCCAGAAGCGCCGGGCGGACAGCAACCTGCGCGACCACGACATGCAGTGGGACTTCTGGACCCTGTCCCCGGAGTCCGCGCACCAGGTGACGTGGCTGATGGGTGACCGGGGCATCCCCCGGACCTGGCGTCACATGAACGGCTACACCTCGCACACGTACATGTGGATCAACGCCTCCGGTGAACGGTTCTGGGTGAAGTACCACTTCAAGACCGACCAGGGCATCGAGTTCTTCCCCCAGGACGAGGCCGACCGCATGGCGGGCGCGGACTCGGACTTCCACATGCGGGACCTGTTCGAGCACATCCGGGACGGGGACTTCCCGTCGTGGACCCTGCACGTCCAGGTCATGCCGTACGCGGACGCGGCCGGCTACCGCTTCAACCCGTTCGACCTCACCAAGGTCTGGCCGCACGGCGACTACCCGCTCATCCCCGTCGGCCGGATGACGCTGGACCGCAACCCGACCGACAACCACGCCGAGATCGAGCAGGCGGCCTTCCAGCCGAACAACTTCGTCCCCGGCATCGGCCCCAGCCCCGACCGCATGCTGCTCGGCCGGCTGTTCTCCTACGCCGACGCCCACCGTGCCCGCGTCGGCGTCAACTACCAGCAGCTCCCCGTCAACGCCCCGGTCTCCGACGTCCACACGTACTCGAAGGACGGGGCGATGGCCTATCGGAAGACGTCCGATCCGGTCTACGCACCCAACTCCAAGGGCGGCCCCGCGGCCGACACCGAGCGGTACGGCACCCCGCCCGGCTGGGCGGCCGACGGGGAGATCACCCGTGCGGCCTACGTCTCCCACCCGCAGGACGACGACTGGGGCCAGGCCGGCACCCTCGTCCGCGAGGTCCTCGACGACGCGGCCCGCGACCGTCTCGTGAACAACGTCGTCGGTCACCTCCTCGACGGCGTCAGCGAGCCGGTCCTGGAACGCGCCTTCACGTACTGGACGAACATCGACGCCGCCCTCGGCAAGCGCATCAGCGAGGGCGTGCGGGCCGGGCAGAGCGCCTAGGGGGTGAGCCTTTGCGGACGACGGCGATCACGCAGAGGCGTTCGCCGTCGTCCGCGACCCTGGAGGCTCGTCGTCTTGCTGCTTGGAGCATGCTCGGACGCGTTCCTCGACCGCTACGACACGTGCGCGCGCCGCCGGGCCTGACGGCGACTCACCGCACGGCCTCGATGTCGAGCAGCTCCAGCGCCTCTTCCCAGCGGAAGTCGTCGCTTCCCCCGTCGCCCTTGGGCCGGTGGGGGTCGTGTGCGGCGATCCGGACGCCCATGGATCGGAGTCGGTCGAGGCTGAGGTCGTAGGCCGGGTGGGCGGCCATGGCGACGTTGACGCGCGGGAGTACGGCGGTGGGGATGCCCAGGCCGTACGCCTCGCAGAGGATGCCGAGGGCGAGGGTGTCGGCGATGCCGGCGGCCCATTTGTTGATGGTGTTGAAGGTGGCCGGGGCGACGGCGATCGCGTCGGGCGGCGGGAGGGGGCGGGGGTCACCCGGACTGCGCCAGGCGGAGCGGATGGGGTGGCCGGTCTGTGCTCGGACGGCTTCGGTGTCGAGGAAGCCGAGACCTTGCGGGGTGGCGATGACGCCGACGGCCCAGCCCTGGTCCTGGGCCGCGGTGATCAGTCGGTGGGCGTCGACCGCGATGCCGGCGGCGCAGACGACGACGTACAGGAACGGCCTCTTGCTCACGCGGACCCCGATCATCGGAGGAAGTGGTGGACCTCGGGCAGGGTACGGCGTCGTGGGTGGCGGGGCCTCGGGGTGGCGGGGCCGGGCCGGGGGCCGCGGGCCTGGAGCCGGGAGCCTGGGGCCGGGGCATGCACAGGGCGGGGACCCGCCCGACGCGGTCAACGGCTCTCCTCTTCACACCGCATGGGGCGCCCTCCCCGGTGGGAGGTGCGATCTCGGCCAGCGGATCAGCCGGCCTCCTCGGCCCGCTGCCGGTCCACGTGCCGGCCCTGCGGGCCTCCGCGTGGGTCCCGTACCGCGGCCGCCAGGTGCCGGCGGAACCAGCGGTGGCCGGGGTCGGCGGAGTTGCGGGGGTGCCAGGCCATGCCGAGGTGCAGAGGGGCGAGGTCGAGAGGGATGGGGAAGGGGGTGAGGCCCATGGCGGAGAGGGTGTCGGGGAGCCAGTCGGCGAGGCCGAGGGCGATGAGGTCGGTGTCGCGGGCGAGCATCATGGCGCTGGTGTGGGTGGGGACCACGACGACGGTACGGCGGCGGAGGCCGAGGTCGGCGAGGGCGGTGTCGATGGGGCCGAGGCGCTTGCCGAGGCGGGAGACGCCGATGTGGTCGGCGGCGGCGAAGCGGCGGGCGTCGATCCGCCGGTCGAACAGGGGGTGGCCGCTGCGCGCGATGCCGACGGGTGTCATCCGGGTGAGGTGCCGGGTACGGATCTCCGGGTCGAGGTGACCGAGGACGCCCAGTTCGACGTCCACGGCGCCGTCGCGGAGGCCGGGGCCGCCTTCCAGTGCCTCCGGCAGGAAGACGACGTCGACCTGCGGTGCTTCGGCATGGATGCGCTCGGTGAGGCTCGCGGCCAGGCCGACGAGGAGGAGGTCGGCGGCCTGCACGGTGAAGGTGCGGCGGAGGTGGGCGGCGTCGAAGCCGGGGCCGGGGCGCAGGACGTTGTCGCAGCCGCGCAGCAGGGCTCCGACCTCGTCGCGCAGTTCCGTCGCACGCGGGGTGGGGACGAGCCCTTGGCCGGCGCGGACGAGCAGGGGGTCGCCGACGGTGCGGCGGAGTCGGGCCAGGGTGCGACTGACGGCCGCTGGCGAGGTGCCGAGGCGCTCGGCGGCGCGGGTGACGCTGTTCTCCTGGAGCAGGGCGTCCAGGACCCGTAGCAGGTTGAGATCCATGCGTGACGCTCCTGAACTGCATTTTTGCGTCTGCGGCAATGATGGTGTGTCAATCTTTGCATGGCTGTGGCGGTCTCCGGCGCCGAGAGTGGGGATGCCCGCGAAAACGCGTGGCTTCCCTCCCTTCGTCTCTTTCGAGGAGTCGCTGTGCAGCAGTCCCCCCGTACCGGTCGGGAAGGCGATGTCCTGGCCGTCGTCAGTCAGAGCGGGCCGACGGTGTCGTTCTTCGACGCGTCCTCGGACCGGCCGCTCGGCACGGTGCATGTCCCCGCCGAGCCGCATGAGTTGTGCTTCGATCCCGCGCAGCGCCTGCTGTGGTGCACGCTGACGTACCGCTCGGGGTACTACCACGCGAACAGCGGTCGGCGCACCGAGCTGGCCGTGATCGACCCCGACACCCGTCGCGTCGTCGAGATCGTCGACCTGGCCCCGGAGCACGGGCCGCACGGCTTGGCGCTGGACGCGGCGCGCGGTCGGCTCTACGTCAGCGTCGAGGGCGGCGAGGCCCGGCCGGGCGGTGTCGTGGTGGTCGACACGGCGACCCGTCGGCCCCTGGGCCGGATCGACACGGACGCCCCCGGCCCGCACTGGTTCGCCATCGACCCGGCGGGGACGACGGGTTACGCCACCAACAAGGAGGCGCCCTTCGTCTCGGTGGTCGACCTCGAACGGGGAACCCTCACCTCGAAGGTCGAGGTCCCGGGCAGTGAGGGCCTCGCCGTCTCCTCCGACGGGTCCCACGTGTTCGTCGCCGGGCCCTACGGCAGCTTCTCCGGCGCCGGACAGGAGCAGGCCGCCCCGGGGATCCGCGTCATCGACGCGCTGACGGCCACCGTCGTCGACACGCTGCCCACGCAGGACATCGTGCTGCCGGTGCATCTGACGTCGACGGGCCGGCTGCTCGTCGGCGAGGTGCGCATGGCGCCCGATCCGGACTCCCGGCTCGGCCGCAACGTCCCGGGGCGCCTCACGGTGTTCTCCGCCGACACCCGCGAGAACCTGGGCGAGCTGGAGGTCGGGCTCTTCCCGCTGACGATCACCTCGTCGCCGGACGGCCGGCTCGCCTATGTGGCCTGCGCCGTCTCCTCGACCGTCGACGTGGTCGACCTGGGGACGCTGGACCGTCTGGCCCGGCTCGACGTCCCCAAGCTGGGCGAGGCCGGCGCACACGGCCTGGCATACGTCCCCGGCCCTGCCTGAGCACCCTCGACCGGCCGGGCACCCGTCACCAGGCACACCGGTGCCGGACGGGAGTGCCCGGTCGTGGGGGACCTTCCTGGGGTCTGCCTGCCCCTTCCCCTCGGGTCCGGTCCGACCGGCCTGATCGGGTCCGCATGGTCGCGCAGGTCCTACGAACCGTTCACGGCCTTCCGGGTCGAGGCGAGGTGGCAGTCGAGGTAGCGGGTGAGGATCAGTGCGTCCTCCGGCGCGTCGGCCTGGAAGGTGATGCGGCGCAGCAGGGTGACGTCGTCGAGTGCGACACCCTCGCGGGCGAGGACGAAGAGGAGGGTGAGGAAGGCGGCCCGGGCGTTGCCGTCGGCGAAGGGGTGGAAGAAGCAGACGTCGAGAGACGCGCGGGCGGCGCGGACCGTCAGGGGAAGGGGGTTGCGGGTGTCCTTCACGGCCTGGGCCAGGCAGGCGTCCAGGCGGGGCCGGGTGTCCGGGTCGATGCCGTAGCGCTCCCGGCCTGCCTTGGCGAACGCGGGCAGGTGACGGAACGGGGGCGGTCCCGGGGTTCCCAGTACGTGCTGCTGCCAGCTCTGGAGCAGGGCGAAGTCGAGGACGGCGCCCTCTGCCGCGTCGGCGCGCAGCCGTTCCAGTGCGGCGAGCATGCCGGCGGCCCGGGCGGGGTCCAGTACGGCGTCGAAGGAGCGGATGTCCTCCGCGGCGCCGTCGCGCGCGGGCGTCACCGGTCCGTCCCCGCCGCCGTCCGGGGCCTCCTGCCAGGGCACGGTCTCGCGTACGGTCAGCCAGCGTTCCAGGTGGTCGGGAACCGGCTCGGGGGCGCGTACGGCGGGGTCGGCGGGTCCCACCGACAGCGCGAGGCGCTCCGCGACCTCGTCGACGAGCCGTTGGTCAGGGCCGATCCAGCTCCCGAAGCGTCCGCCGACGGCCTCCTCCACGAGGCTCTCCGCCCGCTCGGGTGCGACGCCCCACCGGCTGAGGAACCAGACGAGCACCTGGCCGCAGTGTCCGTACCAGCCGCTACCGCAGCCGGTGCGGTCGACGACCTGGAGGATCAGATGGCGGGCCGCCCGCTCCCACAGGATTCTCTGGTCCTCGATGTCGGCGAGCGTGAGGGGGTACGCGTCGAACCGGTCGGCGAGGCTCTCCAGCCAGTCGCGCCATTCACACAGCGCCGCCGCGACGCGGGCGAGGGTCTCCTCCGGCGTGGTGATCGAGTGGCTCGGGCAGCACCAGTTCCCGACGGGGCCGCCGTCGAAGTCGCCCTCGTCGTGGGCCCACCTCCAGCCGACGGCCCACGGGCCGTAGTGCCGGGCGAGGGCCGCGGACATGGCGTCGGCCCAGGGCTTGCCCTCGTTCCAGCTCCAGTCCCTCGTCGCGTTGCCGTACGGGCCCGACTCCTCGTCGCCGTCCCGGCCCGGCTCCGGGCGGCGGGGCACCGCGCGGGCCGGTCCCAGCGACCGGATCACCTCCGGCACCGACGCGCTGTCGAAGGGATGACGGGCGGGATCCACGTCGTCCCAGGTCAGGAAGCGGGGTGCCAGGTCGACGATCATCACGCAAGGGTGCGCGTTCACGCGGCTCCGGATCAACCGGTTTGTCGGCGGAGAGGAAGCGCCGGCGCAGGAGGGCATCGCGCTGTGGGGCCGGGCGCGCGTCCACGGCGTACGAGGTGGCCGGGGCCTGCCGAATGCTGCGGCGCGGGCCGGGGCAGGGCGCGGCCGGACCCCGTCCCGCGCGGGAGATGATGGACGGAAGACGACGGAACACGAGGTCAGGAGCTTCCCATGGCGAAGCGGGTCCACCAGCCCCGGGAGGACGCGGAGTTCGACTTCATCCTCAGGATGAGCCGAGTTCCCGTGCTCGCGTATTTCACCGGGACGTGGCCGAAGGCGATCGAGCCCAGCCGTGCGATGGACCTGCTCGTCGGCGGCGTCGCCGACGAGTACGGGGACCGGCTGACGGCCGTTCGCGTGGACATCACGCGCTGCCCGGACGCGACCAAGCGCTACGGGATCACCGGGGCCACTGCTTACGTCCTGCTGGAGGACGGACAGGTGGTGGCCCACAGTCCCGGGAGCACCAGCACCGTCGAGATGCAGAGGGTGCTGGACGAACACCTCTGAGGTCCGGTGCCGCCCGTACGCTCCGCGCGAGCTCTCCGGGTGCCACCGGTGTTCCCCCTCTCCTTCCGTGCGCCGTCGCGTGCCGGAGTCGGCGCCGTGGTCGTCAGGTGCGGGTCGGGACGGGGCCGCACACGTGGTTGCCCGGTTCGGCCGGGTCGTCGCTGACCCAGAACTGGATCCACAGTTCGGTGAACTCGGGACGGCTCAGGTACCCGTCCCCGTCCTGGTCGAGGCGGTGGAAGACGTCGTCGACCTGGACGCGCTCACCGTGCCAGGTGTCGACCAGCTGCCGGTGCTCGCCGGGAGAGATGCGGCCGTCGCCGTTCTCGTCGACGGCGTCGAAGATCGTCTCCGCGGTCGCGGCGACCACCTCGCGCATCGTGGGGAGCCGGTCCACCATGGCGAGGATCTCGTCCAGGTCGACCTTGCCGTCGTTGTTCGCGTCCGCCTGGGCGGCGAGGTGGTCCCACCACCCGAGCATGACCGCGTCCACGCGGCCGGCCAGGTCGGATCCCTGGCGCACGCGGGGCAGCTCCTTCCAGCGTTCGGCGAGCGCCCGGAAGTCGCTCTGGTCGAGGTAGCCGTTGCCGTCGGCGTCGAACGCGCGGAACATGTTCAGGAGCTTGTCGCGCTGGAACTCACTTGCCACGGTCAGCCTTTCCGTCGAGGGTCGTCGCCATCCTGCCCCCGACTCGCCGGGCCCCAACGGCGCCCGGGAGTGCGGTGGGGCGCGCGAGGGTCCGGCCTGTACGGCCGATGCCTCGTGCGCCTGTTTGACGGTCTGGGTTCACCCTGGGGAGTGAGAGTGATCAAGGGAGGGGGCTCCACGACGGTCACCACGTACGAGCTCGCCCTCACCTCCCGCACGGCCGGCCGGCCGACGGCCCGCGTCACGACGGCGTGGCCGTCACCCTCGTCGTCGCCTCCTTCACCGTCGACGTCGCCGAACCGCGCTCCGCGCCGCGTGAGCCCCCGCCGACGATGCTCCCGAGCCACCCGAGGGCGAACCCCGCCGGAATGGAGAGCGGGGCGACGGACTGGAGCGGCAGCCAGGCGAAGTCGTACCGAGGGAGGAGCGACGAGGGGAGGCCGGACACGACGGGGGTGAAGACCTGGAGGACGAGGACGAGGGCGGCGCCGCCCGCGAGCGTCCACAGCAGGCCGCGTTCGGTGAAGCGGCTCCAGAAGAGGGAGTACACGAGGGCGGGCAGGAGGCTGGAGGCCGCGAGGGCGAGGGCGACCCAGCTGAACATCTGCATGTTCCACGCGAGGGCCGCGTAGGTGAGGGCCATGCCCGCCGCGCTGACGGCGACGGCGCCCCAGCGGGCGGTGCCGAGTTCGACTCCCTTGTCCCGTCCGTCCGTCCGACGCAGGGCGTGCCGGTAGAGGTCGTGGCCGATCGCGGCCGAGGCGGTCAGGGTGATGCCCGCGATGACGGCGAGGGAGGTCGCGAAGACGGCGGTGGCGACGAGGACGAACAGCACCGCGCCCCAGGTGGCCCCGGGGCCTCCCGCGAGGGTGCCGGTGGTGAGCATCAGCGCTCCGGTGCCTCCGGGACTGACCGCCGCCAGTCTGGCGCCGCCGACGGTCGCCGCCGCGCCCAGGCCGATCAGCACGGTGAGGACGAGGACGGCTCCCACGGCGAACAGGGCCCCGCGGACGGACCGGCGGGCCGCGGTGGGGCCGGGCGTGGCGTGCAGCCGCATCAGGACGTGCGGCATGACGGCCGCCCCGAGCACGATGCTGAGCTGGAGCCCCACGAAGTCGAAGCCCCAGCTGGCGCTGGGGTTGGACTGCTGGAGGAGTCCGGGCCGGAAGTAGGCGGGGCCGGCGCCGTTGTTGGTCTCGGCGGCGTCGAGCAGGCCGGCCGGGTTCCAGCCGAAACGGGTCAGCAGCGCACCGACGACGAGGGTCAGCGCCATCAGGACGACGACCGACTTGGCCGTCTGCAGGGCCGTCGCGCCGCGCATGCCGCCGACGGCGGTGGCGCAGGTGATGAGGACGCCGGTCATCACGGCGATCGCGCGCTGCGCGCCCACCGTCTCCAGGCCCAGGAGCTGCGCGGTGACCAGCGCCACCGCGGAGAGCTGCACGACCAGGTAGAGCAGGCAGACGATCAGGGTGACGACGGCCGCCGTGACCCGTACGGCCGTCCCCGGCGCCCGGTCCGCGAAGACGTCGGCGAGGGTGAACCGTCCGCGTGCCCTCAGCGGACCGGCGAGGAAGTACAGGACGCCGAGCGCGGCAAGGGTGCTGCCCGCCACGAACAGCCCGTCGAACCCCATCAGGGCCACGGTTCCCGCCGTGCCCACCACGGTCGCCGACGAGACGTAGTCGCCGGCCAGCGCAAGGCTGTTGCGCAGCGGCTTGTCGCGCCGCCGGCCGACGTAGAAGGTCTCCGCCTCCTCGCGCTGGGGCCCCAGGAGCAGGCACGCGAAGAGCGACGCGACGACGACGAGGAGGAAGCCGATCAGGACCGCGCTCCGCGTGTCACCGGCGGACATGGAGGGTGCGGCGGCGAAGAGGACGTGGGCGGTCATCGTTCTCCAGGGGCACGAGAGACGGGGAGTCGGCCCCACGAGAACACGGCCCCCGCCCCCAGGGCAGGGGCACGGCCGCAGACGGGTCACCGGCACACCGGGGTGCCCCGGGGGTCTGTGCCCGGGACCAAGGCATGGCCCGCCGCCGGCGCGGTACGCCCTGCTGTGAGTCGACCGAGGCCGGCACAGACGGGCGACCGGCACCTGCGACCGGGCCCCGTCACGAGGACGGGGCCCGTATGCGGTCAGCGCTCTTCGCGAAGACCCCAGGGGGCTCCGTACTCGCCCAGGAGGTCGAGGAAGGGCTGGGGCGGAAGGGCCTCGGGGCCGAGGACGCCGCCCGCCTTCCAGGTGCCGTCGGCGAGGAGTTCGAGGGCGATCACCGGGTTGATGGCGGTCTGCCAGACCACGGCCTGGGAGCCGTACTCGCGCATCGTCCACTCGTTGTCGACGACGTGGTAGAGGTACACCTCGCGCGGGGCGCCGTCCTTGGTGCCCTTCACCCAGGTGCCGGCGCAGGTCTTGCCCTTCATGCGGTCGCCCAGGGTGGCGGGGTCGGGGAGACAGGCGGCGACCACGTCACGCGGGGAGACCTGGACGGGGCCGTCGGGGCCGGGGACGGTCACCTTCGCGGTCGCGTCGAGGCCGAGGGCGTGGAGGGTCTTGAGCTTGGCGATGAAGTCGTCGCCGAGACCGTACTTGAAGGTCACGCGGCGCGCGTCGAGCCAGCGGGGCATGAGGAGGACCTCCTCGTGCTCGACGTTCACGCACTCCACGGGGCCGATGCCCTCGGGGAAGTCGAAGACCTCCGGCTCGCTGAAGGGGGCGGTGGTGAACCAGCCGCGGTCCTTCTCGTAGACGACGGGCGGGTTGAGGCACTCCTCGATCGTGGTCCAGATGCTGAAGGACGGCGCGAAGTCGTAGCCCTCGACGGTCAGGTTGGCGCCGTCACGGACGCCGAGCTCCTCGATCTCGTCGAACAGCTCGTCGGCCGCGTACCGGGCGAACACGTCCGAGAGCCCCGGCTCCACGCCCATGCCGACGAGCGCCAGACGTCCGGAGCTCTCCCACTCCCGCGCCATCGCGAACTGCTCGTCGCCGAGCTTGACCCCGCACTGCTCGTACGGGGTGGTCGGATGCGGCACGGACAGCGACATCGCCATGTCGACGTAGTGCGCGTCGGCGGCGAGGGCGCTGCGGAAGAGGGGCATGACGAACCTGGGGTCGGTCGCGTTGAGCAGGACGTCGCAGCGCTCCTCGGCGAGGAGTGCGCGGACCGCCTCCTCGTCCGTGGCGTCCAGGCGGCGGGCGCTGAAGCGGCCCTCACCGTCGTCGAGCGCGGCCACGGCGGCCTCCGCGCGGGCCACGTCGTAGTCGGCGACGACCATGTGGGCCAGGAAGCCGCGACGGGCCGCGATACGGGTGACGGCGGTGCCGACGCCGCCCGCACCCACCAGAAGAACACGCATGTCAGACACCCTTTCGTCGAGTCGCTCCCGGCGTGCGGCCGGGCACGGCTCGATGGAACCCGATGTGCTCCGTTAAAGTCTACGGCGTTGGCATAAGGATGGGCGGAAGGGCGAACCGGCGCGTCTCGCCCCTCGCGGAAGGCGGTGCGCGATGCCGAAGAAGGTGGTCGCGGAGGGGGAACGGCGCAGACGGCGGCCGACGCGCCAGGGCACCGTGCTCTCCGAGAAGCTCATCGTGGAGACGGCGCTGCGGATGCTCCGCGAGCACGGCGGCGCCGGCCTGACGGCCCGCCGTCTGGGGGCCGCGCTGGGCGCCGACCCCAGCACCCTCTACCGGTACTTCGCCGGCCTCGACGGTCTGACCCGCGCCATCGGCGAGGAGCTGATGGGCCGCGCCCTGGACAGCTGGACCGCCACCGGGGCCTGGCGGGCCGACCTGCGCTCGCTCGGCCTCGCCATCCACGCCTCCTACCTCGCCCACCCCCAGGCCGCCCTCCTCACCGCGAGCCGCGTCACCGGCCGTCCCCGCGAGATCGAGGTGGACGAGACCATCCTCGGCGTCCTCCGCACCGCAGGCTTCGGCGACACCGACGCCGTCGCCACCTACCACGCCTTCATCGACCTGGCGCTCGCCTTCGCCGCGCTCGACGCCGGCGCCCTCGCCATCGGCGACGAGGTCAGAGAGGCGGACGAGGACATGTGGACCTCCACCTACGCCCAGCTGCCGCCCGACACCCATCCCCACATCTCCGCCACCGCCCGCCTCCTCGCGGCCCGCATGAACCACAGCGCCTATCCGGCCGTCCTGGACACGTTGCTCGGCGACGCGGAGGCCCGGCTGGCCGGCGGACGGGAATCGTCGTAGGTCCCGTCGTCAGCCCACGTCTCGCGGTCAGAGGAGGACATGGGCGATACGGAAGGGGCGGGTGCGGCAGGCAGGGCAGGCGACGCAGCCGCGTACGCTCGCGGGATGCACGTGCATCGGAGCTTCGAGAACCCGCCGGCGCTCCCCCACGCCGTGGTGGTCGAGACGCTGGAACGGGCCCTGCGCGACGGGTCGGCTGAGTTCGACGGGGCGTCCGTCCTGGTCGGGACGGCGTTGCACGACGACGCGGAGTTCGTCGAGTACTGGTGTGTGCGGGTCGGCACCCGGGCTGTGGCGGGTAGTCCTCTGCTCGGGCTGGCAGGTCTGTGTCCGGGGCACGCCGCGCGGCGTTTCGGGCGCCTCGGTGCGGAGGCTCTGGCGCCGGCCGAGTCGCTGGCGGCGCGGTCGGAGGCGGACCCGGAGGATGTGGACGCCAGGGCGCAGGACGGCTACGACGACGTGCGGAGCTTTCTCCGCCTCTGGTGACGCCGGTCGCGGAGGGCACTTCCGACCCCTTGGCTCCGCGAGGAGACGCGAGGCCGGCCGGCCGTGCACGGGGCAGCGGGTGGGGCCGGTGGTGGTGACGCCGTCGGGGACGGAAGCGGGAGCGCCGAGGTGCGCTCTCGCTTCCGTCCCCTCGGGAGGCTGCGGGTCAGGAGGTGACGGTGACCTGGTCGATGGTCCAGAAGGCGCTGTTGGTACCCGTGTACCGGAAGCGCAGCCGAGCGGTGGTGGCACCGGCGGGGACGGCGAAGCTCAGCTTCTCGACGGTGTTGCGGTCCGCGCGGTAGGACTGGAGGAGCTGCGGGGTGCCGCCGTCGAAGGAGACGTAGACGTCCCCGGTCTGCGGGCCGTCCACCTTGTAGTTCGTCGCGTAGGAGACGGTCGCCTTGGCGCCGCCGGTCACGCTGTAGGCCGGGCTGACGAGGGTGGAGTCGAACTGGCCGGCGCCGTGGGACTTGTCGTCCCACTCGTCGGAGTCGGCGACGGCGAAGACGTTGCGCGCCCGGACGTTGGTCTCGCGGCCCTGGCCCAGCTGGGAGTTGCTCCAGAACTCGTCGGTCGCGAAGGACCAGCCGCGCCACTCGGTCACGCCGCCGGTGGGCATGGCGGAGTTGTCGATGGTCCAGCCGGTGGGCGCGGTGGTCGTCCAGCCCTTGAGGGCGGCCGGCAGGGCGAGTTCGTCCACGCGGGTCTTCAGGGACGGGCGGAGGGCGTCGAAGGCGTCGGGCACGAGGGCACCGATCGCCTGGCCGTCGAGCTGCCAGGCGGGGGCGGGGGTGACGCCGAAGTGGGTGAGGACGGTCGGGGCGATGTCCGTGATCTTGACGTCCTGGCGGACGGAACCCGCGGTGAAGCCGGCTCCCTTGGCGATGACGAACGTCTGCCGTTCGGCCGGGCTGTTCCCGCCGTGGCCTCCGCCGGCCGTGTGGCCGTGGTCGGCGGTGACGATGATCTGCCAGTCCTCGTCGGCGTACGTGGCACGGGAGGTGACGGCGTCGAGGATCCGGCCGATCCGGGTGTCGGCCGCCTGGAGGGCGTCCAGGTAGATCTGGTTCTCGGTGCCGTAGGAGTGGCCGGCGCCGTCGACCTCGTCGAGGTGCACGAAGGTGGCGTCCGCGTCCGTGGTGGTCAGCTTGGAGACGGCGGTCGTGGTCGTGTCGGCGTCGCTGACCCCGCCGCGACGGGTGTCCACCGCGGCCCCGAAGACCGTGTCACGGATCGGGCTCCAGGTACCCACGACCAGCGTGTCGACGGTCGGGTCGGCAGCCTCCAGCCGGGTCGCGTAGTCCGGGTAGAGGTCGTACCGGGCGCCGTTGAAGGTGTTGTCGACGACCTTGTGCTTGTCGGGCCACGCACCGGTGGCGATGGTCGACCAGCCCGGCCCCGAGTACGTGGGGGCCAGCGGGTTCGCGTAGAGGTTGCCGGTCGCCGTCATGCCGGCCGCCATGAGGCCCTTCACCCGGGGCATCTGCGCCTTCTCGAACTTGGCGAACGTCGCCCCGTCGACGCCGATCACCAACGACTTGGGGCGCTTGGCCGCCGCGCCGACGCCGGAGGCCGACGCCTCCGTGCCGCCCGCTGCGGTGGCGTGTGCGGCGGCGAGCGGCAGCACTGCTGCCGCGACGGTGCCTGCGAGGACGGCGCGAAGCGTACGGGACAGGTGCACGACATCTCCTTGGGGAGGGACCTGCGGGGTGGGCGCACGGCCGTCGTGGCCGGGCGTGGAAGAGCCTGGGCCTGCCCGAGGATCAGCAGATGGACGCCATCCCCCTCGCAGATGAATGGAGGACGTCTGGTTCAGACCCGTTACCTTGCCGTGATCTACAGCGTTGCGGGCGCCCCACTCAATGCCGTGTGCGCGGGAGTCGTCGACTCCCGTGCACACGGCATCTCCGCTTCGGAGCAAGGGCCTTGCCCTCGGTGCGACACGCCTCAGAGCCGACCGGCGCCACGTTCGCATCAGGCCACGGCGGTCGACCGCGGAGACCCTGGCGCGGGAGCTGGAGGTGTCCACTCGTACCGTGCTGCGCGACATCGGGCGGAAGCTGCGGATCCACTACGCGGCGACGGGTGAGGAGGCGCGGTGGCGCACGGTGGATCCGATCGGTCTGGTGACGGTGCGGGACCGGGGGTACCTACTGGCCACGAGGGCGGGTGAGGACCGTACGTACCGGCTGTCGCGGCTGCTGGCGGCCGAGGGGCGCGCGGAGGCGGCCCAGCGGCCGAGCGAGGTGGATCCGGAACGGGCGTGGCGGCAGTGGTCGGCCCGTTTCCTGGCCGGGGGCGACCATCTCGTCGTGCGGTTGCGGGTCGAACCGGCACGGCGGGAGGCGCTGATGGACACGGCGCTCGTGGTGCGGGCGGAGGCGCCGGAGGCGGACGGCCGGCTGCGGTGGGAGGTGACGTTCCAGGACGCGCGGCACGCCGAGCGGGCGCTGTGGAGGCTGGGGATGGACGCGGAGGCGCTGGAACCGGCGTCACTGCGGGCCCACTTGTGGGAGCGTGCGGCCGCGCTCGGCGTGCGTTGCGCGGAGTCGCCCTGAGCGGGAGGGGTCGCCCCTCGCTGTCGCGCGGGGTGTTCCGCCATGGTCGGCCGCGCCTGCCCTGACGGCTCGGTTCCGGCCGGTGACGTGCCTGTTCCGGCCACCTCCGGCGGGTTCGGCGGGGCTTCGATTGCAGGCATATGGCAGATGCATGACAAGGCCTCAACTTCCTTGAGCCGCGCCCTCGGAACGGCCAGGCTGCTGATCACGCCGGGATCGGGGACACCCGCTCCGGCCGTGTGCGTGACCCCACGTGCACCCCCCACAGCCGTCGCGCCGCCCCACCCCGGGCGCGCGACGCACACGAGGAGGACTCCCTCGCCATGGCACTCCCGAAGAGCACCACGACGCGCCTCGCCGTGACCGTCTCGGCGGCGACCACCGCCGCTCTGCTAGGCACGTTCGCCGCCGTTCCCGCCCAAGCGGCGCCCGCCGAGGGCGTCGTCCTCGCGGCCGAGTCGGCCGACGCGGTCCCCGGCAGCTACATCGTCACGCTCAGGCAGGGCGCGGGCTTCAAGGCCGGCTCCGCCAAGGGCCGTCAGCTGATAGCCGGTTACGGCGGCAAGGTCGGCACGACCTTCGGCGCGGCGGTCAACGGCTACACCGCGACGCTCGACGCGGCGGCGGCCCGCCGCCTCGCGGCCGACCCCGCCGTCGCGTCCGTCGAGCAGAACCAGGTCGTCCGCTCGGACGCGACGCAGAACAACGCGCCCTGGGGCCTGGACCGCATCGACCAGGCGAACCTGCCGCTGTCCGGCACGTACACCTATCCGGACAGCGCCGGCGGCGGGATCACCGCCTACGTCATCGACACCGGCGTGCGGATCAGCCACACCGAGTTCGGCGGCCGGGCGGTCAACGGGTACGACGCCGTCGACGGCGACTCGGTCGCCCAGGACGGCAACGGGCACGGCACCCACGTCGCCACCACCATCGCCGGGTCGACGTACGGCGTGGCGAAGGCCGCGAAGATCGTGGCCGTCCGCGTGCTCGACAACAACGGCTCCGGCACGACCGCCGGCGTCATCGCGGGCATCGACTGGGTCACCGCCCACCACACGGCGGGAGCCCCGGCGGTGGCCAACCTCTCCCTGGGCGGCGGGGCCTCCACCGCCCTCGACAACGCGGTGAAGAACTCCATCGCGGACGGTGTCACCTACGCGGTCGCCGCAGGCAACTCGGGGGTGAACGCCTCGTCCTCGTCCCCCGCGCGCGTCGCGGCGGCCATCACCGTCGGCGCCACGAGCAACACCGATGCCAAGGCGAGCTGGTCCAACTACGGTTCCGTGCTGGACCTGTTCGCACCCGGTGTGTCCATCACCGCGGGCTGGAACACCGGCGACACGGCGACGAACACCATCTCCGGGACCTCGATGGCGACCCCGCACGTCGCGGGCGCCGCGGCGATCTACCTGGCCGGGCACCCCTCCGCGACGCCCGCGCAGGTCTCCACGGCCCTCGTGAACGGCGCCACGCCCAACAAGGTGACCAGTCCGGGCAGCGGTTCCCCGAACCGTCTCCTGAAGATCGTCCCGTAGGACCCACCCGCCGCGCACCGGCGAAGCCGCACGCCGAGCCGCCCGGGCGCGTCGCACGGACGGGGAACCGCCCCGAAGGCAGCCGGCACCTTCGGGGCGGTTCCCCGTGCGCGGCCAGGCCGCACGGCCCAGGGTCCGTACGGCGCCGGCTGCGCCCGCGCGGTGCCGACGACGAAGGAGGCGGGCTCGAAACGGACGCCCGGTCCGGATCGGTGCGGCGCGGTCACCGGGTCCGGCGGACCGCGAGCAGGGTGGCGTCGTCGGAGCGGTGGGCGCCGTCGAGGTGGGCGACCAGGTGCTCGGCGAAGTGCTGGAGGCCGGGGTGGTCGTGGACGGGGCCGGCCTCGCGCAGGCACTCCTCGGCGGCCGCGAGCAGTCGGGCGGTGTCCTCGTCGGGGTCGGTGTCCCTGCGTTCGACGAGGCCGTCGGAGTAGAGCAGGACGATGTCGTCGGGGGCGAGGAGGGTCTCGGTGGCGGTGTAGCGGCTGCCGGGGAGGACCCCGAGGGTGAGGCCGGGGCCGCCGGGCGGCACGGGGAGGAGCGTGGCCCGGCCGTCGCGCAGGAGGACGGGGAGAGGATGGCCCGCGCAGGTCCAGCGGAGCACGCTGAGGTCGGGGTGGTAGCGGGCGATGATCGCGGTGGCGGTGGACTCGATGCCGTCGTCGCAGGCCATGTCGTTGAGCCAGCGGGTGAGTTGCTCGACGCGCGCGTCGGTGTAGACGAGGCCGGCCAGGGCGTAGCGGAGTTTGGCCATGAGGGTGACGGCGTCGAGGCCGTGGCCGCGGGCGTCGCCGAGGGCGATGAGGAGCTTGCCGCCGGGGAGCCTGCGGGCCTTGTACCAGTCGCCGCCGATGCCGGCACCGGTGGAGTCGGGGCGGTAGACGGCGGCCGCGTCGAGGCCGTACGGGGTGAGTTCGCCCGTCGAGCGGGGCAGGACGGCGTCGCGGAGCGAGTCCGCGACCTCGCCGAGCGCCCGGGCGCGGTCGTGCTGGCGACGCGCCTCCGCGCCGGCGGCCTCCGCGAGGGCCCGGCGGCGGCGGTCCTCGGTGACGTCGACGAGGACGGCGCGGATGGCCCAGACGGGTCCGCGGGGGGCGGCGCGGACCGGCTCGGCGACCATGCGGATGGTGCGCTCGTACGCGCCGGGCAGGCGGAGGTCGCAGGCGGAGCGCCGCTTGCGGAGGAGGACGTCGTAGAGGAGGCGGTACAGCTCGGGGAGGCTGCCGGGGGAGACCAGGTCGGCCAGGCCGAGGAGGTCGGCGGGCGCGGGGACGGAGGGGCCGAGGCCGAGGACGTACCCGAAGCCGCGGGAGGGGGCGACCGTGCCGTCGGAGATGTTCCATTCGGCCCAGCAGGTGCGGACGAGTTTCTGTGCGGCGACGGCCATGGGCACGCGGTGGCCGGGCTCCCACAGGATGAGGAGGTAGTCGCCGCAGGGGGCCACGTGGACGTCGTTGCTGAGCCGGGCGGGCGGGCCGGAGGCCCGGGGGATGAACCATTCGACGGGCTCGGGTCCCTGGGGCGCGCGGGTGCGGTGGGCGTCGGCGAGCATGCGGGGCAGGGCCGTGTGTTCGAGGACGGGGAAGCGGTCGAAGAGGGAGACGGGGCCGGTCCAGGGGGCGACCGATTCGCGGGGGACGTGGGCCTCGGAGTAGGAGGCGGCGCGGGTGTTCTGGGTGACGTACAGGAAGTCGGTGAGGTGTCCGTCGGCGTCGAGGACGGGGGCGACGAGGATGCCGGCCATGGGTACGGCGTCCAGGATCCGCTGGGCGAGGTCGGGGAGCGGCGGCGGCGGTTCCGCGGCCGGCGGCGGGCCGGCGGGGTGCCGCCGGACCGGGTAGCCCCGCGCGAAGGCGCTGATGCGGGCGCGCTGGGACGCGAGGAGTTCACGGAGGGCCTGGTGGTCGAGGGCGGAGCGGGCTTCGTGTCCGGTGGGGACCTGCTCCATGCGTGGCCTCTCCTCGGGTGACCGTGACACGTGCGACGGGGACGCGGCGGATCCCGCGGGGTGCCGTGGCGCCTCCCGGAGATCCGTCCCGGTCCCGGGAAGAGAGCCACGTCACCTTGTAAAGTGCACCATATGTCCGAAACTCCCGATATCCCTGAAGGTCGTCTGCCACCCGGGGCGCCCCTCGCCGGCACGCACATCCTCCTCGGCGAGCGGGATGAGGAGACGGCCCGGCGCCTGTCCACGACCCTGCGCACGGCCGGGGCGTCGTCGGTGCACGTCGTCGGCTCGCCCGGCGCCTTCCTTCGCGCCGGCGCCGACCCGCCCCCGCCCGTGCGCATCTGGGACGCGGCCGTGTGGCACGCGGGTCTCTCCGCGGACCACGAGGAGCTGGCGCAGGTCCTCGGCCGGTGGCGGGGGCAGCGCCCCGGCGTCCCGGTGGTGGTGACCGACGACGCGCCCAGCACCCGGCTCGCGGTCGCGGCGCTGCGCGGCAGGGCCGCGGACCTGGTCGAACGGCCCGACGCGGACGGCCTCGTCACGGCGCTCGCCCGGGCCCTCGCCGAACGCGCCGACCAGCTGGGCGTCGAGGGGACGGGACAGAAGTCGCTGCGCATGCTCGTCGTGGGCGCCCACCCCGACGACGTGGAGATCGGCGTCGGCGGCACCATCCACCGGCGCGCCCACAACGGATGGGACGTCACCATCCTCACCATGTCGCGCGGCGGCGGGGGCGGTGACCCCGCACAGCGCCGGAAGGAGGCCCACGGCGCCGCCGAGGCCATGGGCGCGCGGCTGCTCATGGAGGACCTGCCCGACGGGTCCATCGCCGACGACCGGGCGACCGTCCAGGCCGTCGAACGCGCCGTCGCCGAGGTCGGACCGGACGTCGTCCTCGTCCACTCCGAGAGCGACACCCACCAGGACCACCGGGCCGTCCACCGCGCCACCCTGGTGGCCTGCCGGAAGGTCACCCGGCTGGCCTGCTACCAGTCGCCGTCCGCCACGGTCGCCTACCAGCCGAACCGGTTCGTCGAGCTGAGCGAGACCGACGTCGAGGCCAAGCTCGCCGCCATCGCGGCCCACCACTCCCAGGCGTCACGCCGCTGGTACCTCGACGAGGACCTGCTCCGCTCGACCGCGCGCTACTGGGGGCGCTTCTCCCAGACCCTCTACGCAGAACCCCTGGAGCTCGTCCATGACAGCACGCCCCTCGGCTACTTCAACGCCGACTACGCCTGACCCCGCCCCCTCCCCCGTGCCCGACCTCTCCCTGCCCCTCGGCAGGCCGCCCCGGGTCCTGGTCACGGGCGCCGGAGGGCCGTCGGGCGTGTGCTTCCTCCGCGCCCTCGACGGGGTGGCCGAGCGGTACGCGGCGGATCTCGACCCCAACGGGGCGGGCCTGTACCTGGTCCCGCGGGCCTACCGGATGCTGGTGCCGCCCGGCGGCGCGCCCGGTTTCGCCGAGGCGGTGCTCCGGCTGTGCGAACGTCATGCCGTCGACGTCCTCGTCCCGACCGTGGACGCGGAGCTCGTGGCGCTCGCCCGTGCGTCCGCCGCGTTCGAGGCCGCCGGGGTCCGCGTGCTGACCTCTCCCGCCGAGGCCCTGGAGACGTGCCTGGACAAGTGGCGGCTCGCGGAGGCGTGTCAGGGCGCGGTACGGCTTCCGGACACGCGGCTCGTCGGATCGCCCGGCCTGCCAAGGGCGGGGGACGGGCCGCCGCGCCCCGAGGGCGGCTTCCCCGCGATCGCGAAGCCGCGCACCGGCTCCGGTTCGCGCGGGATCGTCCTCGTGCACGGACCGGAGGAGCTGGCGGCGCTGCCGCAGGACGGCTCCTACCTCCTCCAGGAACTCCTCCCCGGCACCGAGTACTCGGTCGACGTGCTGACCGACGCGCTGGGCCGGGTCGTCGCCGCCGTGCCCCGCGCCCGGGACAAGACCGACTCGGGCATCGTCGTCGCCGGCCGTGTCCTGGACCTGCCGGAACTCTCCGGCATCGCCGAGGACACGGTCCGCACCCTGGGGCTGCGCGGCGTCCTCAACGTGCAGGTGCGGGAGGACCGGGCCGGCAAGGCGGCCCTCCTGGAGGTCAACCCCCGTCCGCCCGGTGGCATGTCCCTGACCGTCGCCGCCGGGGTGGACATGCCGAAGTGGGCGGTCGCCGCCCTGCTCGGCCACCCGCTGCCGGACCGCATCGCCCACCGCGAGACCGCGGTCGTCCGCCACTGGCAGGACGTCGTGCTCGCACCCCTCGAACTCGGCGACATGGGTGACTCCTCCGAGGCCGCCCGGCCCGCCGGCAAGGGCGGCCGAGAGGCCGGCGCGGGCGAACGGGGGGCCGCGTGAACGGCGACGCCGACTCCCCCGCCACCACCCCCGGTCGGCCCCCGGACGCGGCAGCCGACTCGGACCCCGGGCACCGCGCTCCGGGAACCCCCGGCGCACCCCTCCGCACCGACCTCCACACCCACACCGACTTCTCCGACGGCCACGACCCCCTCGACGCCGTCGTCGCATCCGCCTCGGCCGCCGGACTCGCCACGCTCGTCGTCACCGACCACGTCCGTACGGACACCACCTACCTGCCGGGGTACGTCAAGGCGGTGCACGCCGCACGGGCCGCCGCTCCCCTCACCCTGGTGTGCGGGGTGGAGGCGAAGATCCTCGACACCGAGGGCCGGATCGACCTCCCCGAGGACCTGACGGGGATCGAGCACATCGCCCTGGCCGACCACCGCTTCCCGCTGCCCGCGGGGCCCGCCCACCCGGACACCGTACGGGCCCTGCTCGACGAGGAACGGCTGGATCCGCGGGAGGCCCTGCGGATGCTGGTCCTGGCCACGGCGCGGGCGGTGCAGCAGGTGCCGGCCGGCCGGACCGCGCACGTGGCGCACCTCTTCAGCGTGCTGCCGAAGGTGGGGCTCGACGAGTCGGCCGTGGACGCCGAGCTGCTCGCGCCGCTGGTCCGCGCCTGCCGTGCCCGTGGTGTCCCCGTCGAACTGAACGAGAAGTGGCGCTGCCCGTCGCTCCCCACGGCACGGCTCCTGCACCACGCGGGGGTACGGCTCGGGGCCGGCAGCGACGCCCACCGGGCCGAGGCCGTGGGGCACTTCCCGTGGGTCGCGGGCGCGCTCGTGGACGCCACAGCGGAGGAACGGTGCACGTCCTGAACCAGATCCTGCACGTCGTGGCGACGGTGCTGGTCTTCCTCGGCGCGGTGCCGCTGGCGGTCGCCATCGTCCAGTTCCTGCTCGTGGGACTCCAGCGGTTCCGGCACCTCTACGAGGACGGCCCGCCGCACCTGCCCCGCACCGCCGTCCTCATCCCGGCGTGGAACGAGGCCCCCGTCCTCACCGCCTCCGTGGAGGGACTGCTCCGCATGCGCTATCCCTCCGACCGGCTCCGCGTGGTCGTCGTCGACGACGCCAGCACCGACCGGACGCCGGAGGTCATGCGGGAGCTGATGGCCCGCCACCCCGGCCGGGTGGTGCACCTGCGCCGTGAGCACGGCGGCGAGGGCAAGGCCCACACCCTCAACCACGGGCTCGCCCACGTCCTCGACGACGACTGGGCCGAGGCCGTGCTCGTCATGGACGCCGACGTGGTCTTCGACCGCGACGCGCTGCTGCGCATGACCCGGCACCTCGCCGACCCCGGGGTCGGCGCCGTGACCGCGTACATCAAGGAGGGCAGCGGCCGGCAGGGCAACTACCTGACCCGCTACATCGCCTTCGAGTACATCACCGCGCAGGCCGCCGCGCGACGCGCCCAGAACGTGCTCGGCGCCGTCGCCTGCCTGGCCGGCGGCGCGCAGCTGCACGGCCGCGCGAGCCTGGAGGCGATCGGCGGCCGGATCGACACCTCGACGCTGGCCGAGGACACCGTCACCACCTTCGAGACCCAGCTGACCGGGCGACGCGTCGTGTTCGACGGCTACGCGACCGTCCTCGCCGAGGAGCCGGGCGACCTCGGGGGGCTGTGGAAGCAGCGGCTGCGCTGGGCCCGCGGGAACCTCCAGGTGACCCACCGCTACCGGCATCTGTGGTTCCGCAGCTGGAAGCGGCGGGAGGGCCACCGGCTCGGGTCCGTCCTCTTCGGACTCATCTGGTTCTCGCTCCTCGCCACCCCCGTCCTGCTGGTCCTCTGCTCCGCCTCGCTGCTCTTCCTGTACTTCACCGACTCCGACCGGTCCTGGGAGCTCTTCCGCTGGCTGTGGGTCGTCAACCTCGTCTGCTACCTGCTGATCCTGCTGCTCTCGGCCGTCGTCGACCCCGCCACCTTCCGGCGCTGCTGGCGGGAGGCGCTGGTCTATCCGGGGCTGGTGTCCACCACCTTCCTGGTGTTCACCGCTCTGCCCGGCGTCTTCCTGCCTCTCCTGGAGAGGGCGGGGCTGCTCACGGACGACGGATCACCCCACCTCCTCATGGTGTGCGTGTACGCGTGGCTGGGCCTGTCCCTCCCCCTCGCATGGGCCGCGAAGCTCCTCGCCGGCACCCGGCTGCGGTTCCTCGCCCCGCCGCTCCTGACGCTGGTCGGGTACGGCTCGCTGCTCTCGGCGTGCCTGGTGGCGGCCTGGGTGCAGGAGCGGCGCAAGGCGGACATGACGTGGGACAAGACCGAGAAGACCGGGAAGGTGGTGGCGGGCCGATGACGACGACGGACCCCGGGGAGTCCCCGACGGACGAGGAACTGGCGCGGCACGTGGCGGAGCTGACCGACGCCGACCGACGTCACGACCGGCGGCTGCTGTGGTGGGAGCTGCTGGCCGTGCTGCTCGTCGCCGCGGCGCTGACGGCCCGCGCGCTCTGGCTGACCTGATCCGCCCGGCGTCGACGGATGTCCCCCGGACGGCGGATGGGCCGGGCTCCGTCGGGCGACGGACCCCCGCCGTCAGCCCGGCCGGAACGGGTCCGCGGCCCGGGCCGCCAGCGCGAACCAGGCCGTGGTGCCGGTGTGCAGGCCGGCGTACAGCGTGTCGCCGTCCCCGGTGCGCAGTCCGTCCGAGGAGGCGGCGACGATGCCGTGGCCGTCGGCGTGGGGTGCGCGGGCCTGGGCCGCGCGCAGCGACGCGAGGAGCCGGTCGGCCCGGTCGGCGTCGCCGTCGCCGTTCCGCCGGCGGAGCGCGGCCGCCATGTGGGCCGTGCCCTCGAACCACACCTTGGACGTGTCCGCGTCGCTGACCGAGACCCCGCTGAACCCGCCGTCCTCCGCGGCCAGGTGCTCCAGCGCCCAGTCGAGCGAGCCGGCGTGCCGGGCGTCGCCGGTCGCCAGGTACGACCAGCTCTGCGGGTCCTCCGGGACCGGCGTGCGGTTGACGGTGGCGCCGTCCGTGCCGGTGCCGGTCCAGAAGGCACCGCGCTCCCCGTCCCACAGGGCGTCGAGGAAGGCCGTCGCCACCCCCGCCCGGTCGGTCCACACCGGGTCGCCGGTGGCGTCGGCGAGGCCGCGGAAGAACGCCGCCACGTCGATGTTGTGCTCGGTGGCCTTCCAGGTGAGGGGCGCCCCGGACGCGGTGACGCCGCCGGTGTACCCGGGGATCCCGCCGGGCCCGGCCGTGTGCGCCTGGATCCACTCGCCCAGTCTCAGCGCGCCGTCCCGGAACTCCGCCCCGTCCGTCGCCCGGTGGACGTGGAGCAGGGCGAGACCGGTCCACGCCTGCGCGCCGGTGAAGGCGTCCCCGGCGGCGACCGCGGGCAGCCCGTCGGCCCCGGTGACCTTCCCGGAGGCGTACGACTGCCGGATCCGCCCGTCGCCCGCGGCGTCGCCGGCCTGGAGCGCGAGCAGCGTACGGCCCAGAGCGGTGGCCCGCTCCAGGTCGGGGTCCGTCCCGCGGGCGCGGTACGCGATGACGGTGAGTGCGACGTCGTAGGTGAAGGCCGCGGTGAAGTGACGGCTCTCCATCCAGCCGCCCGTGTAACTGCGCGGCAGGCCCTGCCGTGCGCCGCCCGCCGCCTCGTCCACCCGCCGGTCGAGGAAGGTGTACGCCCGCGCGAGCGCCTCGGCCTCATCCACGCCCTCGTCCCCCACCCCCGACGCGTCGCGCGCACAGCCCCCGAGCAGCGCCGTCACCGCCCCGCCCGTGACCGCCGCCACGAACCCGCGTCGGCCCATCGCCTCGTACCCGACCGCTGAGGAACCTCTCGAAGACCACAGGCACCATCATCGGCCGCGCGTCCGGGCATCCGGCCCGGACACACCGCCCGCCGCCCGCCCTCCGGCGGCCCCTGCGTCATCCTGGGACCGTGAACTCCGAAGAACAGCCCCTCCGCCCCCTCCTCGTGGTGGACGGCGCCAACGTCGTGGGATCGGTCCCGGACGGCTGGTGGCGCGACCGCCGCGGCGCCGCCGAGCGGCTGCGCGACCGGCTCGCCGCCTCCGACGGCCCGACGGACGGCCCCTTCCCCCCGCCGTACGACATCGTCCTCGTCGTCGAGGGCCGGGCCCGCGGCGTCGCCTCCGTCCCCGGCGTCCGCGTCGAGGAGGCCCCCGGCAGCGGCGACGACCTGATCGTCGCACTGGCCCGCACCGCACACGGCCGTCCCTGCCTCGTCGTCACGGCCGACCGCGAACTCCGGCGGCGGGTGACAGAGGAGGGCGCGCACTGCACCGGCCCCAGGAGCGTCCTCCAGCCACCTGCCTAGGGCGGCAACGGGGCGGCTCCGCCGTGCTTCCGACACCGCGTCAGTACGCGGGTGGCGAGGCAGCGGCTTCCGGCGGGTCCTCGCCGCCATCACTCGTACACGACGGTGAACTCCGGAGCGGTCTCCGCGTACCGCGCGAGCTGCTCGCCGAGCATGCCGGCCGCGTGCGGGACACGCTTCTCGAGCTCGGCCCAGTGGACGAAGCGCAGCCGCCTCGGCAGGGCGACGAGTATCCACCGCCGCAGTCTGACGGGTGCGATGCGCCACGGCGAATCGATTCCGGGCGAGCCCGCCCTGGTCACGACGGTTCCGTCGGACGGGTCGAGCGCCCTCGGGCGCGGCTGTGGAGGGTCGGCGGCCGGCGTGTCCGACATGCGGGACGGAGACGGGAGCTGACGTGGAGTCGGATGCGGGGTACCAGCCCATGCCGAAGAGCTCCAGGTTCCGCTCTGTGAGGGATTGGTCCGCGTGCGCGAAAAATAATCGTCTTCGCCGTACATCCCTGGGGGCGTCTCGTGCGTCTTCTATGCGCCGGGTCCGTGTCCGGCGCTGTCGCGGGGTCCGGTGGAAGTCGGACCGGGGATCCCCCGCGGGGCGCGTGTCGGGCAGGAGCGGACCCGGGATTCATCGATTCCAACCCAAGGGCAGAAGACTTTGCTGACTTCGACACTCGGCCTGCGCAGGGCCGTGACTGTCTCGTTCACGGCTTCGGCCGTACTGGCCGGCGGCCTGTTCGCCGGCCAGGCGCAAGCCGCCGCGCCGCCCATTCCGACGATCACCGCCGCCGGCGGCTTCGTGATGAACAACGGGACGGGCACGACGCTCTACGGGAAGGCCGGCGACACCCGCCGGTCGACCGGCTCCACCACGAAGATCATGACCGCGAAGGTGGTCCTGGCTCAGGCGAACCTGAACCTCGACTCGAAGGTCACGATCCAGAAGGCGTACAGCGACTACATCGTCGCCAAGAACGCCTCCTCGGCGCGGCTCATCGTCGGCGACAAGGTGACCGTCCGACAGCTTCTCTACGGTCTGATGCTGCCGTCGGGCTGCGACGCCGCCTACGCGCTGGCCGACAAGTTCGGTGTCGGTTCGACGCGGGCGGCCCGCATCAAGTCGTTCATCGGCAAGATGAACGACGAGGCGCGGAGGCTCGGTCTGCGGAATACCCACTTCGACTCCTTCGACGGAATAAGCAGTGGGCAGAACTACTCGACTCCGCGCGATCTGACGAAGATCGCGAGCAGCGCGATGAAGAACTCCACGTTCCGCGCCATCGTGAAGACGAAGTCGACGACGCAGCGGGTGACCACGAAGACCGGTGGCTACCGGAACATGTCGTGGACCAACACCAACAAGCTGCTCAGCACCTACAGCGGCGCGATCGGCGTGAAGACCGGTTCGGGTCCGCAGGCCAAGTACTGCCTCGTCTTCGCGGCCACCCGTGGCAGCAAGACCGTGATCGGCGCGGTGCTCGCCTCGCCGTCCGAGGCGAACAGGGCGGCTGACGTCAAGAAGCTGCTCGACTACGGCTTCGCCAGGTAGTCGGCGGTACGGCGGCCCCGGTGCCGCCCCGGCTGCCTCCCGCTCGGCGGGGGGCAGCGGGCGGCCCGCGGCGGGAGGCCGACGGGACCGGACGACGTGGTCGTCGCGGTCCGCCCGGCGGGTGGGCACCCGTGCGCCGGCCCGGCTGTCGAGGAGAGTGGTCTCCAGCCGGGGCGGTCCGGGCAGGCGCGGGAGCTCCCGTGGAGCGATCGGCCGTGCGCCCGTCCGAGGGCTCAGTCCTGGGGGGTGAGCTTGCCTCGTGTGAGGGTGAGGGTCTCGTCGCAGGCGGCGGCGACGTCCCTGGAGTGGGTGACGACGATGACGCATTTGCCGTCGTCGTGGGCGAGTCCCCGGAAGACGTCGACGATGCCGGCCGCGGTCTCGTGGTCGAGGGCCCCCGTCGGCTCGTCGGCGAAGAGGATGTCGACCTCGCAGGCGAGGGCGCGGGCGATGGCCACGCGCTGCTGCTGGCCGCCGGAGAGCTGGAGGGTGCGCCGGGTCCGGTCGCCGGGTTCGATGCCGAGGAGGTCGAGGAGCTCGTGGGCGCGCCGCTTCCTGTCCTTGGGGCGGCCTGCGACGCCGGTGATCTCCATGGCGGCGGTGACGTTCTGGACGGCGTTCATGTAGGTGAGGAGGTTCAGCGACTGGAAGACGGTGGCCGCGTGCCGGTTGCGGTAGGTGCCGAGGCCGAGGTCGGCGATGTCCCGGCCCCGGAAGCGGATGCTGCCCGCGGTGGGCGCGTCGAGTCCGCTGGCCAGCGAGAGCAGGGTGGTCTTGCCGGAGCCGGAAGGGCCGACGACGGCGTACGTGCGGCCGGGCAGGAAGGCGTACGAGACGGACTTGAGGACGACGCGGCGGCGGTTGCCGGTGCTGTAGGTGCGGCTGACGTCGGCGAGTTCGAGGATCGGCGCGACGGTGGCGGGGGTGGGCGGGGTGGTCATGGTCAGTGGCCCTTCGTGAGGATGTCGCGCGGGTTGAGGCGCAGGACCCGGGCGCCGGGGACGAGGGTGGCGAGGGCGGCGATGCCGAGTCCGGTGACGCCGACCAGGGCGATGTCGGCCGGGCCGAGGCGCACGTCGAGGGTGTCGACGGGGGTGGTGCGGGGCTGGTCGTCGCCCTGCTTGCCGAGGCCGCTGGGGTCGCTGCGGTCGGGCTGGAGGCTCTCGTTCTCGGCCTCCTCGGCGGCGGTGGCGACCTCTCCGGCGAGGAGCTTGTTGCCGATGGCCTCGGAGATCACATGGCTTCCCGCGCCGGCCAGTGCGATCGCGACGACGGCGCACGCGACGGTCTCGACGAGGTGCTGGCCGAGCAGCTTGGGCTTCTTCTCGCCGAGGGAGAGCAGGATGCCCAGTTCGCCGCGGCGTTCGCGCAGGTTCGAGGCGACGACGAGGGCGAGGATGACGGTGCCGGCGACGGCGATGAGCCACACGCTGACGGTCGCGAAGGCGGCGGTCTTGGTGATCGGGCCGACGAGCGTCCGGTACTGCTTGTCGTTGACCGCGAGGGGGAAGATCCCGAGGTCGGCGCCGGCCTTCTCGGCGTCCGCCTTGAGCCGGTCCAGGTCCTCGGGGTCGTGGAGCGTGAAGGTGGCCGACTTGACGGTGCCGCCGGCGTCGGTGGTCCTGCCGCCGAGGAGGCTGGCGCCCTCGATGGTCGTGTAGAGCTGGTTGGCGGGGTCCATCATCGCGGGGACGTACTGTCCGGTGTCGGCCGTGCCGCTCCGGTAGATCCCGATCACCTTGAACGGGTGCTCCGAGGTGTCCACGCCCGGCATGAGTTCGCCGACCTTGAGCTTGACCGTGCCGCCGACCTTGAGCTTGTTGCGCTTCGCGACGCGTTCCTCGACGACGATCTCGTCGTTCCGGGTGTCCGGTCCGATGCCCCTTCCCGCGACGAGCCGGGAGTCCCCGTTGCGGAAGGCGCTCAGCTCGTCGAGGTCGCGGACGCCGTCCACCTTGAACAGGTCGGTGCCGGTGGTGTCCTGGCCGCCGGGCGGCGGGACCGGCTGGTGGAGCCGGGTGGCCGGGGTCGGGAAGGCGGCACCGTCGGCCGTGTAGTTGCAGCCGGCGACGACCGGCGAGCGGCAGATGCGGTCGACCAGGTCGCGCTTGAGGTCGCCGGCGGCGCCGATGGTGCCGGGGGTCTGTCCGCTGCCGCGGCTGCCGTCGTTCTTGGCCGAGGCGAGGAGCCCGTTCACGTCGAGCTGCATCGTGGCGACCGCGCCCACGCTCTTCTTGGCGTCGTCGGCCGCGCGCGCCGCCGCCGAGCGGATCAGGAAGCCGGACAGGACCAGGGTGCAGATGACGGAGAACAGGCCGACCAGCATCAGGGTCTTGCCGGGGGTTCCGGTGAGGCGCCACCACGCCCGTTTGAAAAGGTTCATGGACGGCACGCTATGCAGCCCTCGATGTGAGCGACGTTTGCGAAAAGGCGCTTCTCGTGTGCTCTCATACACGGATCGAATACGGCGTCTGATAGACGTGACGGGAACGCCGGGAAACGGGCGGATCCTCTTCCGCCTCATCCCGCTTTCCTCATGTGATTCTCATCGGTGGTGAAAGGGTCGACGCACGTGCGGGTCTTGGTGGTCGAGGACGAGCAGTACATGGCGCGCGTGCTGGAGCTCGGGCTGAAGCGCGAGGCCATCGCCGTGGACGTCGTGCACGACGGGACGACGGCCCTGGAGCGGCTGGCGGTCTACGACTACGACGCCGTGGTCCTCGACCGGGACCTTCCGGGGGTGCACGGCGACGAGGTGTGCCGCCGCGTCGTCGCGATGGGCCTGGAGTGCCGGGTGCTGATGCTGACGGCGGCGGGCCGGCTCGGCGACAAGGTGGAGGGCCTGGGCCTCGGGGCGGACGACTACCTCGCCAAGCCCTTCGACTTTCCCGAACTGGTCGCCCGGCTCCGCGCCTTGTACCGCCGCAGCCCGATGGCGCACTCCCCCGTCCTGACCTTCGCCGACCTCTCCTTCGACACGCATCGACGCCGCGTGGTACGCGGTGGCGCGGAAGTCAGGCTGACGCCGAAGGAAATGTCCGTGCTGGAACTCCTGATGCGCGCCGACGGCGGTGTGCTGAGCGCCGAACACCTCCTCGACAAGGCGTGGGACGCACACGCCGACCCGCTCACGAACGCCGTCCGGCTGGTGGTGCACACGCTGCGCCGGAAGCTGGGCGAACCGCGGATCGTGCACACGGCGATCAGCGCGGGCTACTACCTGGCGGTGAAGTGAGGCGGCTGCGGGGCCGCGTGCGGCGGCCGCGCACGTGGAGCATCCACGCCCGGCTGTTCTTCGGCTTCGGCACCGCGCTGGCGGCCTGCTCGGCCCTGATGGTGACCTTCGTCTACGTCGGGATCCGCTATCTGCCGACGTACGACTTCACGGCTCCGCTCGTCGTGCCGCAGTCCGAGGTGAGCCCGCCGAGTGTCGCGCCGAGGAGCTCGGCGGACCTGCGGGACCCTCGGCCGAGGCAGGGCGAGACGATCGACGCCACCGGGCTGATCCGCGACAAGGAGGACGTGTGGGCGACGGTCCTGGCCCTCTCGGCGGGTGGCGTCGTCCTGGTCCTCGGTGTCGGCCTGGGCGCGGGATGGCTGCTGTCACGGCGCCTGCTCGCTCCCCTGCACACGATCAACCGGGCGGCGGCCAGGGCCGGTGAGGGCGACCTGACGTACCGGATCAACGCCCAGGGTCCCCACGACGAGCTGAGGCAGCTCGCCGACACCTTCGACACGACGCTGGGGCGCCTGGAGGAGTCGTTCGCGGCGCACCGGCGGTTCGCCGCGAACGCCTCGCACGAGCTGCTCACCCCGCTGGCGACGACCCGCGCCATCCTGCAGATGACGGACGCGGGGACGTCGAAGGAGGAGTTCGCCGAGCTCGTGCCGATGCTGCGGGAGACGAACGAGCGCAACATCCGGGTCGTGCAGGAGCTGCTCAGCCTCGCGGCGGCGGAGCAGGCGCCTCACGACACCGAGCCGGTGGACGTGGCCGAGGTGACCGAGCGGGCCGTCGCCGAACAGCGTTCCCGGTCCGGCGACGTGACGCTCACTCTCGTGCTCGACGCCCCGGCGCCCTGCCGGGTCACGGGCAGCGCGACCCTGCTGCGGCAGCTCGTCGTCAACCTCCTCGACAACGCCCGCACGCACAACGTGCCCGACGGCACGGTCGGCGTGCGCGTGGACCGCACCGCCGACACGGTCGTCCTGGAGGTCGTCAACACCGGTCCCGTGCTCGACCCCGACGTGGTGGAGCGCCTCTTCGAGCCGTTCTACCGGGCCCGTCCCCGGGTCTCCAGTGATCGCAGCGGGCACGGCCTCGGCCTCGCCATCGTCCGCTCCATCGTCCGTGGCCACCACGGCACCGTGGTGGCGCGGGCGCGGACGGACGGCGCGGGCGGTCTCCTCGTCCGGGTGGAGCTGCCCGCCTGGCGGGAGCCGGCGGCCGGCTGAACGGGCCGGGACGCGGCGGCGGTCCCCCCTTCGGCGGGGACATCGGCTCGTCGAGCGCGCGCACTCTGCGGTGGCCGGGTGGCCGCGGTCGGGTGACCATGGTCCCGCTTCGGGATGGTCATGGAACATGGAGGCAACTAGCGCATTTTGCCCGGATTGACGAGTAATGTCCCGCATGCATGCGATGGGCGGCGCGACGTTCGTGGAGGGCAGGGAGATGGTGCACGAGCTCTGGGGCGGTGCGGGGGCGGTCACGTGAGCGCGGCGGCGGCGAACGGCGCCGCGGCGGACTCGGTGCGCGCGGCTTCCGGTGTGCTCGCGGCGACGTGCGTGTCGGCGTTCGTCGTGAACGCGAACACGTCCGCGGTGAGCATCCTGCTGCCCGCGATCAGCGAGGACACCGGGACGTCCCTGGCGACGCTGCAATGGGCGGTGACGGGCTATTCGCTGGTCGGTGCGGCGGTCATCGTCACGTCGGGGGCGCTGGGCGACGTCTTCGGGCGCCGCAGGATCTTCGTCGGCGGCCTGCTGCTGTTCGTCGCCTCCTGCGTCCTGATCGCGCTCGCCGACAGCGGCGGGACGGTCATCGCAGGCCGCGCCGTCCAGGGCGCGGCCGGTTCCACGATCCTGGCCTGCGGGCTCGGTCTGCTGTCCGCGGGTTCGTCGGGCGACGGCCAGATGAAGGCGGTGTCGCTGTGGGGAGCGGCATCGGCGGCCGGGGCCGCCGCCGGGCCGTTGCTCGGCGGGGCGCTCGTCGACGTCACCGGGTGGCAGGGACTGTTCTGGATCGACGCGGCGATCGCGGTGCTGTGCGTGCCGCTGACCCTGCGGACGGTCCCGGAGTCCCGCGACCCCTCGCGCCCCCGCTCGGTCGACGTGGCCGGGACGGTGCTGATCGCCGCGGTGCTCGTGCCGTTCGTCTTCGCGGTGACCGAGGGCGCGCAGTGGGGCTGGCTCAGCGCGCGGACGCTGCTGTGCTTCGCGGTCTCGGCCGCGGCCGCCGTCGGGTTCGTCCTGGTCGAGAAGCGGGTCCGGGCGCCCCTGATCGACCTGGCCCTGCTGGGCAACCGTTTCCTGGTCGGCGCGAGCGTCGCCATCCTCGTGGTGGCGGGCTGCATCAACGCCGTCATGTACGTGTGCAGCCTCTACTTCCAGAACCCCGACGGTCTCGGCATGACGCCGCTGGAGGCGGGCGTGGCCACCCTGCCCGCCGCGGCCGGCATCGTGGTGACCGCGCCCCTGATCACGCGGTTCGTCGACCGGCTCGGCGCCCGGAGGGTCATCGCCGCGGGTTTCGCCCTCGCGACCGTGGCCTTCGCCGTGTTCGCCTTCGTCCAGGCGTCCTGGGCGTACGCCGCCTTCGTCGTCCCGCTGGTCGTGCTCGCCTTCGGCCTCGGCCTGGCGAACGGGCCCTCGTCGTCCGTCGCCACGGCCTGCGTGACCCGGGACCAGGTGGGGGCGGCCTCCGGGATCTCCAACATGGGCCGCTACGTCGGCTCGGCCGTCCTCACCGCCGTCACCGCCGCCCTGTTCAGCGCCGTCCACACCCGCCGGCACACCGGCGAGACCGCCGTGGCGGACGCCCTCGCCGCCGGGTTCTCCCGCGCGGCCATCGGGCTCGCCCTCTTCTGCGCCTTCGGCATCGCCCTCACCTTCCTGGTCGGCCGCATCCGCCCCACCGGTCCCCCCTCGGCGGCCCACTACGCGGCTGCCGCGGCGGCCGGCACCCACACCGTGCCCACGCAGCCGACCGATCCGACGGAGGGCCGCCCCGCGCCACGGGAGCCGAGGAGTCCGTCGGGACCCACAGGGCCGACGGGGCCCGCCGGACCGACGGGTCCGACCCGCCCCACGGGACCGGCCGGACCGACGGACTGCATGTCCGCGTGATCCCGGGCCTTCCACGGCACCGGGGGGGGGGGGGGGGGGGGGGGGGGGGGGGGGGGGGGGGGGGGGGGGGGGGGGGGGGGGGGGGGGGGGGGGGGGGGGGGGGGGGGGGGGGGG